>JBPCPO010000027.1:0-62385 GCA_050999075.1 Solirubrobacteraceae bacterium | reverse complement strand
GGGGCGCACAAAAGTCCAATCTCCGGGCTAGGGTTCTGCTACGAGAGGAACGCGGGGCCCCCCACTCCCCCCCCGTGACCATCCTGCTCCCGCAGACCTACATGAACGACGTCGGTGAGTCGGTCGGTCCCGCCCGGGGCGCCCTGAAGGTGCCCTCCGAGCGGGTGCTCGTCCTGCACGACGAGATCGACCTGCCGTTCGGCGAGATCCGGGTCCGCCTCGGGGGCGGGCTCGCCGGTCACAACGGCTTGAAGTCGGTCAAGCAGGCGCTCGGCTGCGCGCAATTCCCGCGCGTGCGGGCCGGCGTCGGCCGTCCGCCCACTACCGATCCCGACCGCGTCGCGGCCTACGTGCTGAGCCGCTTCCGCGAGCCGCGCGAGGATGTGGCGCTGCTGATCGAGTCGGCGGCGGACGCCGCGCAGGAGCTCATCCGAAGTCCCGACCCGCCCGCCTAGACTGGCTGGGCATGCTTCGCTCGCTGCTCGCTCACGCCGACGAGGACCCGCAGACCGCCGCCCTGCAGCGTGACGGAGGGCGGGCCTTCGTCTCCCAATCGCTGCGTCCGTACCTGCTCGCGGCGCTGCTCGACCGCGATCCCGGCCGACCCGCGATCGTGGTGGCCGGCGATGATCGCGCCGCCCGCGACCTCGCCGCCGGCCTGAAGACGTGGCTGGCGCCCCGGACGGTCCGCCACTACCCCAGCCGGGGGGTCACCTACGAGTCCCACCTCGCGCCCCCGCCGCATCTGGTCGGTCTGCGGATCGCCGCCCTCGATGCCCTGCTGGAGGGCGGCGCGAACGGTGGGGTGGCCGGAGTCCCCGCGGAGGATTCCCCTGTCGTCGTGGTCAGCGCGGTGGCGCTGTCGGAGAAGGTTCCCGACCCGGCCCTGCGGCCGCGCGGCTTCACGCTGCGGACAGGCGAGCTGCTCGATCTTCAGGAGACGGCATCCGATCTGGTCGCCGCGGGTTACGAGCACGTCGACCAGGTCGAGGATCGGGGACAGTTCGCCATCCGCGGAGGGCTGCTCGACCTGTTTCCCGCCACTGAGGACCGCGCCGTGCGCGTGGACATGTTCGGCGACGAGATCGAGTCGCTGAGGTGGTTCTCCACCTTCACCCAGCGCTCGCTCGGGGAGGCGGACCTGGTCGAGGTCGCTCCCGCGGCTGAGCTGGCCCCCGAGCATCGCGAGCTGGCCGAGATCGCCTCGCTGGAGGCCCCCGCCGACCGTCCGGATATCGCCGAGCTGCTGCCGCTCGGAGACTTCCATCCCTTCCTCGAGCTGGCTCCGGCCCACGCCCGTGTGCTCATCGCCGGCGAGGAGGACGTGGCGCCCGCGCTCAGCGACCATTGGCAGGACGTGACCGCGGCGTTCCACGACCAGGACGCGCACCAGCTGTACGAGAATCCCGAGGCGATCGCCGGCGCGCTGCACCAGCGGGCGCGGATCATGCTCTCGAGCATCGACCAGGACCAGCCGTTCTCGTTCCGCGCGCAGGCGGCGGAGATCGCCGCCCGGGGCCTCAAGCAGGCCGAGCCCGAGCTCGAGAAGCTCGTCCGCTCGCGCTACCGCACGGTGGTGGCGTTCGCGCAGCGGGGGGAGGGCGAGCGCGCGGCGTACAACCTCGGACGGCTCAAGGTGCGCTGGCTCGATCCCGACGAGTCGAGCCCCCCGGGCTCCGCGAGCAGCCTCACGTTCGTCCACGCCAGGCTGCAGGCCGGGTTCATCGCGCCCCAGTTTCGACTCGCGGTGATTCCCGAGCACCGGCTGCTGCGCCGGCGCCGGACACCGTCGCCGCGCCCCGCGCGGGGGCGCGGCGTGCTGCGGAGCTTCGCGGACCTGCGCACCGGCGACATCGTCGTGCACGAGGATCACGGGATCGCCCGCTTCGGCGGATTCGACACCAAGACGGTCGCCAAGGTCACGCGCGACTACCTGTACCTCGAGTACGCCGGCACCGACCGCGTGTTCGTGCCGGTCGACCAGCTGGCCAAGATCAGCCGTTACGTCGGCGCGGGTGGGGTGCATCCGCCGCTGTCGAAGCTCGGCGCGGCGCGCTGGGACGCGATCAAGACGCGCGCCCGGCGCGCGGCTCAGGAGCTCGCGGGCGAGCTCCTGAACCTGTACGCGGAGCGCAAGCGGCGGGAGGGGCACACGTTCGGACCCGATACCGACTGGCAGCGCGAGTTCGAGGACGCGTTCGAATTCACCGAGACGCCCGATCAGCGCGACGCGATCGAGTTCGTCAAGGCCGACATGGAGTCCCCGCGCCCGATGGACCGGCTGATCTGCGGCGACGTCGGCTACGGCAAGACCGAGGTCGCTCTGCGGGCGGCGTTCAAGGCGGTCCAGGACGGCAAGCAGGCGATGATGCTGGTGCCCACGACGATCCTGGCCCAGCAGCACTTCGGCACCTTCTCCGAGCGGCTGAAGGACTACCCGGTGACGATCGAGCAGGTGTCGCGGTTCCGGCCGGCGGCTGCGCAGCGCGAAGCGGTGGCCCGGTTCGCCTCCGGCCAGGTCGACATCCTGATCGGGACCCACCGGCTGCTCTCGCGCGACGTGCGGGCCAAGGACCTCGGGCTGCTGGTGCTCGACGAGGAGCAGCGCTTCGGCGTCAAGCAGAAGGAGCTCCTGCGGCAGCTGAAGCTGAAGGTCGACGTGATCTCGATGAGCGCCACCCCAATCCCGCGCACGCTGCAGATGTCCCTGGCCGGGGTGCGCGACATCAGCGTGATCGAGACCCCGCCGGAGGGACGGCGCCCGGTCAAGACCTATGTCGGCGAGTACGACGAGGAGCTCGTCCGGGGGGCCCTGGAGCGCGAGCACGGGCGGGGTGGGCAGGCGTTCTTCCTCCACAACCGCGTCGAGTCGATCGACGAGACGGCGGAGCGGCTACGGGCCTTGTGCCCCAAGATGCGCTTCGAGGTCGCCCACGGGCAGATGGAGGAGCGCGAGCTGGAGCGGCGGATGATGCGGTTCCTGCGCGGCGAAGGCGACGTGCTGGTGTGCACGAGCATCATCGAGTCGGGGATCGACATCCCGCAGGCCAACACGTTGATCGTCGAACGCGCCGACGTGTTCGGGCTGGCCCAGCTCTACCAGATTCGGGGCCGGGTCGGGCGCTCCCGCGAGCGGGCGTACGCCTACCTGCTCTATCCGAGCGCCGCGGCGTTGACCGCCGACGCGGCCCAGCGCCTCTCGGCCCTGTCCGATTTCACCGAGCTCGGAGCGGGGTTCAAGATCGCCATGCGCGACCTCGAGATCCGCGGCGCCGGGAACCTGCTCGGGGACGAGCAGTCGGGCCATGTCGCGGCACTGGGGTTCGAGCTCTACATGCAGATGCTCGACGACGCCGTGGCGGCGCTTTCGGACGGCGCGCAGGGTGACGATGACTGGGAGCCGGTGCGGCTCGACGTCAACGTCGACGCCTACGTCCCGGCCGATTACATCCCTTACGAGCAGGCGAAGGTCGACGTTCACCGCCGCATCGCCGCCTCGCGGGAGGTGGCCGACCTGGCGCTGCTGCGCGACGAGCTGCAGGACCGCTTCGGTGAGCTGCCCGAGCCGCTGCGCAACCTGATCGCGCTGCAGCAGGCGCGGATCAAGCTCGGCCAGGCCGGCGCCCGCGCGGTGACGTTCCGCGGCGGACGTCTGGCGGTGACGCCGATCGAGCTCGATTCGGTTCGGGCCAAGCGGATCCGGGCGGAGATCCCCGAGGCGCTGTACGAGTCGGGCAAGTCGCAGCTCTCGCTGCGGGTGCCCGAGGACCCGCAGGCGCAGTTCCCGGCGGTGGTGAGGGCGGCCGACGTGCTGCTCGCCGTCACGAGAGAAGCGGCATAGCGGATTATCCCTCGGCGGTCGGCGGTCGGCGGTCGGCGGTCGGCGGTCGGCGGTCGGCCGCTCGGCGGGTAGGCGGGCTCGCTACCATCGGCCCTACCCGATGAAGGCTCTGAAGTTCATCCTGGCGCTTGGCGCCTTTTTTGTGCTCGCGCTGGGCGTGTCCGCGTGCGGAAGCAGCGGCGTTCCCAGCGACTCGGTCGCGGTGGTGGCGGGGAATCCGATCACGCGCCGCGCTCACGATCATTGGATGTACATCGCCGCCCAGGGCCAAGCGGCCCAGAACCCGGGTGCGCCGGTGATCGTTCCCAACGATCCGCCGAGCTTCAAGAACTGCATCGCGCAGGTGCGCAAGCAGTTCCCTCAGCTGGCGAAGATCCCCGTCGCGACGATCAAGTCCGACTGCGGGAAGCTGTTCACGGCGCTCTCGAGCCAGGTGATGCAGTTCCTGATCACGGGATACTGGTACCAGGCGCAGGCCGCGGTCCAGCACATCAAGATCACCCCCGCCCAGATCAGCCAGGCGCTCGCCGTGGCCAAGAAGCAGCAGTTCCCCAATGCCGCCGCGTTCCAGTCCTTTCTGACCCAGACCGGGCAGACCGAGAGCGACATCGTCTTCCGGGTGCGTCTGAACCAGATCTACACGAAACTGCTGGCCGAGCATCCCTCGGGCGTCACCGATGCCCAGATCAAGGCCTACTACGACGGCCATCTGTCGCAGTTCGGCTCCCCGCAGAAGCGCGACATCCGGATCGTGCTGACCAAGACGAAGTCGGGCGCGCTGGCGGCCAAGGCGGCCCTGAGCCATGGCAAGAGCTTCAGCGCGGTGGCCAAGCAGTACTCGACCGACGCCACCACGAAGAACAACGGCGGGTTGCTGGCCGGCGTAACCAAGGGCCAGGAGGAACGGGCGCTTGATCAGGCGGCGTTCTCGGCGCGGCCCGGGCCGTTGATGGGGCCGGTGCAGGGTCAGTTCGGGTACTACCTGTTCGAGGTGACGAAGATCACCCCGGCCAAGCAGCAGAGCCTCGCCCAGGCCACGCCCCAGATCAGGATGACCCTCACCACCCAGGGCCAGAGCAACGCTCAAGCCGCCGTCGAGGCCCAGGCCAAGAAGGTCTGGCTGCGCAAGACGACGTGCGCCAAGCTCTACGCGACGGCCTACTGCAGCGGCTACAAGGCGCCCAAGGCCACGGCCGCCCCGGTGGGAGCGCCGCCCGCGGGATCGACGCCGCCCCCGGCGGTCAACTCGGCGCCGCCGCCGAGCAGTCCGTCCCAGCAGGGCGCCCCCCAGCAGGGCGCACCCCAGCAGGGCGCACCCCAGCAGGGCGCCCCCCAGCCGCCCGCGCCCCAGCCGCCCGCGCCCCAGCCGCCTGCGCCCCAGCCGCCCGCGAAGAAACCCTAGCCGCGTGAGCTCCGCAGGCGCGGAGAGCGGCGTGGGCTCCGGAGGCCCGGAGATCGGACCGGCGCTGGTGCGTCTGGATGCGATCACGCACCGGCTGCGGCGAGAATGCCCCTGGGACCGCGAGCAGGACGAGCGCACGATTGTCCCCCATACGGTGGAGGAGGCCTACGAGCTGGCCGACGCGGCCTACCGGGGCGACGACGCCAAGCTGCTGGACGAGCTCGGAGACGTCCTGTTCCAGGTGTATTTCCTGGCCATGCTGCTCGAGGAGCGGGGGGCGGGCAGTCTGTCGGAGGTGGCCGAGCACTGTGCGCAGAAGCTGGTGCGCCGCCATCCCCACGTCTTCGCCCAGACTCAGGCGGCCAGCGCGCAGGAAGTCCTGCGCAACTGGGATCAGATCAAGCAGCAGGAGCCCGGGCGTGAACCGGGCGTCTTCGGTGAGGTGCCGGAGAACCTTCCCTCCCTTCTTTACGCCCGCAAGATCCAGCGCCGAGCCGCCTCGACCGGCTTTGACTCGCCGGGCGTCGAGGGCCCGCTGAGCTCGGTGGGCGACGAGCTCGAGGAGCTGGCGCGGGCGGACTCCGGGCCGGAGCGCTTCGACGCCCTCGGAGATCTGCTGTTCGCCGCGGTGAACGTCGCCCGTAAGCTGCATCTGGACCCGGAGCTCGCGCTACGGGCCGCCTCGGACCGCTTCCGCTCCGCGGTCGAGGGGGCAGGCGATCTCGCCGCGTCCGAGGGAGGAAGCTGGAACGATCTCTCTCCCGACGAGCAGCTCGTCTATTACGCCCGCGCGCGATTGATCCCAGGAGGACGTCAACAGCAATGAGCCAGATCGAGCACACTCACGCCCGCCAGATCCTCGACAGTCGTGGCAATCCGACCGTCGAGGTCGAGCTCAGCCTGGCCTCCGGTGCATGGGGCCGGGCCGCCGTGCCCTCGGGCGCGTCGACGGGTCAGTTCGAGGCCACCGAGCTGCGCGACGGGGGCTCGGACTGGCTCGGCAAGGGCGTCAGCACCGCCGTGGACAACGTCAACGGGGAGATCGCCACCGCGGTCCGGGGACAGGACGCCGCCGCGCAGGCGGCGCTCGACCGAATGCTGATCGCGCTCGACGGGACACCGAACAAGTCTCGCCTCGGCGCCAATGCGGTGCTCGCGGTCTCGTTGGCCGCAGCCCACGCCGCCGCCGCCGAGGAGCGCCTGCCGCTTTGGCGCTACCTGGGTGGAGAGTCCGCGCACGTGCTGCCGGTACCGATGATGAACGTCCTCAACGGGGGAGCACACGCCGCGAACCGGGTCGACTTCCAGGAGTTCATGATCGTTCCGGTGGGTGCCAGGACGTTCGCCGAGGCTCTGCAGATGGGTGCCGAGGTGTTCCATCATCTCAAGGCAACGCTGGGCGCGAAGGGGCTCTCGACCTCGGTCGGTGACGAGGGGGGCTTCGCGCCCGATCTCGGCTCCAACGAGGAGGCGCTGGAGATCCTCATGGCCGGGATCAGCGCTGCGGGGTACGTGCCCGGCGACCAGGTCGCCATCGCGCTCGACCCCGCGGTGTCCGAGCTCTATCGAGACGGGTCCTACGTGCTCGAGCACGAGGGACGCACGCTCAGTGCCGAGGAGCTCGCCGACTACTGGACCGACCTCGTCGCGCGCTACCCCGTCGTATCGCTGGAGGACGGGATGGCCGAGGAGGACTGGACCGGGTGGAGCACCCTCACCGATCGTCTCGGGAATCGCCTGCAGCTGGTCGGGGACGATCTGTTCGTCACCAACACCGCTCGCCTGAAGCGGGGGATCGAGAACGGGGTGGCCAACGCGATCCTGATCAAGGTCAACCAGATCGGCACGCTGACTGAGACCCTGGCGGCGATCACCATGGCCCGTGAGGCCGGCTACCGCGCGGTGATGTCGCACCGATCCGGGGAGACCGAGGACGTCACGATCGCCGATCTGGCCGTGGCGTCGGGGTGTGGCCAGATCAAGACCGGCGCTCCATCGCGCACCGATCGCGTGGCCAAGTACAACCAACTGCTGCGAATCGAGGAGGCTCTGGGTGCTGACGCCGTCTATCCGGGGCGCTCGGCGTTCCGGGAATGATCCGCTGCAGTTCCGCGGCGGAGGGAAACCGGGGATCCCCGCGGTGAGCGCGCAGGGTTCGTTGCAGCAGGAGGAAACCGGCCGCCCGCGAACGAAGCGCATACAGGATGCAGTCCGCCCGCTCAGCTCCCGCGGCTCCGAGAAGAGCGCCGAGCACCGCACCACCACGACCCCGCCGGGTCGCCCCCCGAGGGGCGAAGGTGCGGGTTCGCTGGGACCGGATCGGACGCGTCAGCCTGCTCTTCGTCCTCGCCGTGGTCGGCGGCCTCTACGTCCAGCACGCGCTGTCCTACCTGTCGACGCGCAGTGCAGCCGACCACCAGTTCGCGGTCGTGCGGCGCCTGACGCAGGAGAACGCGTTGCTGGCCAAGCAGCAGCAGGCGCTCAGCAATCCGGCGACGATCCGCCGCGACGCCCGCGCGCTCGGGATGGTGCGGGCGGGCGAACGTCCCTACGTGATCACGGGTCTGCCCGGGCACTGAGGCACCGCCGCGGCGCCGCAGCCACGTCTTGCGCTGTGCGGCGCTCACCATCGCCCAGCGTCCGGTTGCGCTCGTGAGCGTGCGCTTCGAGGAGGTGGTCGGACTCTGGTACGACGGCCAGCGGCGCCTCTCCGAGGCTGATGCGAGCGAGCGCCCCGCGCTGGATCGGGTCGCGAACGAGATCGTGCTGGAGCTGCGGCGCCGGCTCGGGGGTGCGTTCACGGCCCAGGAGCTCGCCGCGCTGTTCGTCGAGCAGGGAACCGACTGGTGCTTGGCCATCGCGACGCGGGTCGCGCCGTCGGAACCTTCCGCGTGGGACATGAGCACGGTCGCGGGGGCAGCGTTCGCTCGCTACCTGCGGGAGGCCAGCGACTACGCCGGGGGGCGGCGGATCGCACAGGAGCCGTAGTCGCCGGGTAAGGATTCAGGCGGCGGCGGCGGCCGTGGCGCGGGGTTTGTGGGTCGGGCTGAGTTTGTGGGTCGGGCTGGGTTTGTGGGGCGGGCTGGGTTTGTGGGGCGGACGGGGCGGGGGTCACAGCACAAACGTCCCGGGCTTCGACGACGTTTGTGCGCTCACCCCCGCGCAGCGGGGCTCAGGGCACACACGTCCCTGGCGGGGCGGGGGTGTGTGCTGTGACCCCCGGTCTTGCGTGCTCGCGGCCCTCCGCTGGACGCTTGCGCGCGAGGTGGATGGCAACCTGACGAGGCACAACGACTCGCCTGATCACGGGCCGACAGGCCAGGGCTACTCGTCGTCCTCGGACTCGTCGCCCCCGGCTCGGCGAATCACGATCTGGTCCTCTTCGATCGAGACCTCGACGGGGCGGTGGCCGGCCCAGTACTCGGCGTAGACCGGATCGTCCTGGACCGCGGGATCCAACCACAGCCCGTAGCCCTCCTCGCCGTGGTCGAAAGTCGCCTCCAGCGTATCCCGCTCCTTGCGCCGCCCGCGTCCACCCCGGCGGCCGCGGCGCCGGCGGCTGGGACGCTCCGCCGCGGCGTCGTCCTCGTCCTCCTCGTTCTCCGCGCGTTCGGCCTCTGCCGCGTCGAGCTCAGCCGCGATCAGGGCGTCGTCCTCGGCCCGCAGGTCGATCTCGTCATCGAAGTCGACGCCCGATCCCGTGCCGTCGGCCTCCTCGCCGGGTTCGAGATGCTGCTCACGCTTGAAGGTCTGGATCTGCTGGACGCTGACCTCGAGCTGATGGGCGATCCAGGCGTCGGTGCGACCCTGACGGACCCAGACTCGAATCCGGTTCAGTTCGGGCCGCAACGATCGACGGGGCATCCGGTCAGACTAGTACAGCCGGCGGGGCACGTGCGGCGCAGAGCTTGTTCAGGACCGAGCCAACCCGCTATTCTGCCCTCGGCCGACCGACCGGTCAAGAGACGACCGGGCGGGCGGGCTTCTGCAATACCAGGCCGAGCAGGGAGGCACGATTTCTTATGTTGGTACTGACCCGCAAGTCCAACCAGAGCATCATGATCGGCGACGAGATCGAGGTATCGGTGCTCGCGATCATGGGCGAGAAGGTACGGATCGGCATTCAGGCGCCGCGCGAGATCCCGGTGTTCCGCAAGGAGGTATATCTCGAGATCCAGCAGGAACGCCTTGACGACGACGAGGAGGAGGACGGCGGACCCGATCGGGGCGCTCGTGAGGAGGTCGACGCCGCGCTCCGCGGGCTCGGGCAGACGGGCTAGCGGGAGCCCCCAAGGCGCGCACTGCTCGGCCGCTAGCCGAGCAGTGCGGACAGCGTCTCGAACATCGCCAGCGTGACCACGACGGCCGTGGTGAGGAGCGAGAGCACGAGCACCCAGAAGCGCATCGAGCTGCGCTTCTGCTCGCGCTCCACCGTCCGCTTGCGAGAGCGTACGACAGCGTTGCGCCGCAGACTCTCCCGGCGACCTCGATCCAGTTGGGTCTCGTGCCGGAACTCCTGCTCGAGCTGCGCGAGGCTTCGCCGCATCTTCATCGCCATCGCCGTCGAGGCTACCAGTTGGGGTTGCGGTCAGGGTATGCCCAGCCGCTCGTTACCCTCCGCCGCAATGGGGCACCTGAATCACCATTTCACCGGACCGCTGTACACGGTCGGGATCGAGGAGGAGCTGATGATCCTCGATGCGGAGTCGCTCGAGCTGGTCAACGCGATCGAGACCCTGCTCGAGCCGGCCCCTCTGGGCGAGATCAAGCCCGAGCTGATGGAGTCCGTGCTCGAGGTCTCCACCGATCCGTGCGAGAACCTGAGCCAGGCCGGCGAGCAGCTGCGGGCGCTGCGCGGACAGGTCACCCAGACGGCCGCGAGCAAGAACCTCGCCATCGGCTCGGCGGGCACGCATCCGTTCGCCATGTGGGAGGACCAGCGCATCGTCGCCCGGCCCCGCTATCGCGACCTGGTCTCCGCGCTGCGCTTCGTCGCGCGTCAGGAGCTGATCTTCGGGATGCACGTACACGTCGGGATCGACGATCCCGACAAGGCGATCCACGTCGCCAATGGGATGCGGGTGCACGTGCCGGTGCTCGTCGGCCTGGCGGCGAACTCGCCGTTCTGGCGGGCGAACGCGACGGGCATGGCTTCGACTCGAATGCCCATCTTTCGCGCCTTTCCGCGGGTCGGGATCCCTCCCACCTACAAGGACTGGGATGACTACACACGGCGGATCGAGTTCATGACCACCGCCCGCGTGATCGAGGACTACACCTATCTCTGGCACGATGTCCGACCTCATCCGAACTTCGGCACGGTGGAGATCCGCGTGATGGACTCCCAGACCCACATCGAGCACACGCTGGGGCTGGCGGCGCTCGTGCAAGCGCTGGTGCGTGAGCTCGCCGAGCACTTCGAGGGGGGAAAGCGCCTCTCTCGCTATCCGTTCGAGATGCTCGACGAGAACAAGTGGCTGGCGGCGCGACACGGTCTGGACGGTGAGCTCGTCGACCTGCCGCGCGCCGAGCGGGTGCCGACGCGGGCGCTGGCCCACCGGCTGATCGACCGGATGCGCGACCACTGCCGTGACCTCGGCTCGGTCGGGGAGCTGGAGGCGGTCGAGGACCTGCTGGCGCGCGGCAACGGCGCGGCGCGCCAGGTCGTCGTGTATGAGGCCAACCACGATATGCGCGAGGTGATGGCGGAGATCGTCGCGGCGACCGCCGTGTAGCGCAACGGCGAGGGACCCGTGAGCCCACCGTCTGCGTCGCGGCACCCCCGGGGCCCCCCAGTGCCGCAGATTGCCGGCGGGAGCGGTCGGAGCGAGTCTACAATCGCACGCTGTGAGCACCGGCGGCCCGGACCTCTTTGTGATCTGCAAGAACTGTGGATCGGAGGTGAGCCCGTACATCACCGAGTGCCCGTACTGCGGCAACCGCCTGCGCAAGCGAGCCCCGAAGCTCGATCGCGACGGTCAGGTGGCGCAGAAGCGCCGGCGACGGTCGCCGAAGCCGTCGCTCACGCCTCTGCGCAGCGGCGAGATTCCGGGGATCGCCGCCGACTCGCGTCCATACGCCACGATCGTGCTCGTCCTGCTCGGGCTCGTCGGGTGCCTGCTGGCACGCACCACGCTCCTGGCCCAGGACCAGCTCGCGATCGTCGGTAAGCCCGACTCGCAATGGTGGCGGCTGTTCAGCGCGCCGTTCACCTATGACCACACCGGGTACGCGTTCGTGGCCCTGGCGGCGGTGGGGTTGTACGGCTGGCTGATGGAGCGCCGCCACGGCTCCGGGGTGGTGATCGGACTGTTCCTGCTGGGCGGCGTCGGGGGGGTCGCAGCGACGACGGCGCTGTACAGCCATCCGTTCGTCCTCGGGGCCAGCGGCGGGGCCCTCGCGCTGCTGTGCGCATGGGTGGTACCGGACGTGCTCAGGTGGCGGATGGGCGAGGAGATCGAAGGCGATCTGATCGGAACGGCGGCCATCGCGGTCGTCGTGGCCCTGATGCCGCTCGCGGTCGAGGATGCGAGCTGGGTCGCCGACGGTGTCGGCGTGGTCGCAGGTCTCGCCATCGGCCTGCCGCTGGCCCGCGTCAGACGACGCTGATGGTTCCGGGCGGTCCGTCGCGCAGGCAGCCGATGTCAACGCCGGGGATGGCGTCCGTGCGGTCTGCGGGCACGGCGACCAGCAGGCCGCCGGAGGTCATCGCGTCGCACACCAGCCATTGCCGCGGCATCGGCACGCTGGCGGCAAAGCTGGCGAACTGCTCCGCGTGGGCCCGGTTTCGCCGGGTGCCGCCGGCGATCGCGCGCCCGTGCCCGTCGCCGAGCAGCTCGAGCACACCGTCGATCGCCGGCACGGCGCTCGAGTCCAGCTCGGCGGCGAGGCCGCTGGCCGCGGCGAGCTCGTGCAGATGACCGAGCAGACCGAAGCCGGTCACGTCGGTGAGCCCGTGCGCGCCGGCCGCCAGCGCCGCGCGGGAGGCGTCGCGGTTCAGCGTGCTCATCACCTCGACCGCCTGCGCGAGCGGCGCCGGCAGCCCGTGCTTGATCGCCGTGACGACCGTCCCGGCACCGAGCGGCTTGGTCAGGACGAGTCGATCGCCGGCCCGGCCGCCGGCGTTGGTCAGCAGCCGGTCCGGGTGCACGACCCCGATCACCGCGAGGCCGTACTTCGGCTCGGCATCC
Organism: Solirubrobacteraceae bacterium; assembly: GCA_050999075.1. GTDB lineage: Bacteria > Actinomycetota > Thermoleophilia > Solirubrobacterales > Solirubrobacteraceae > Palsa-465. Next base: position 49,952 of record JBPCPO010000027.1, on the reverse strand, counting down.
TCGATCGAATGCCCGCCCAGGATCGGGATTCCGGCCTGCGCGGCGACCTCAGCGCCGCCGCGTAGGATCTCACCGAGAACCTCGGCGCCGAGATCCTCGACCGAGAAGGCCACCAAATTGAGTGCGCTGATCGGCTCTGCGCCCATCGCGTACACGTCTGACAGGGCGTTGGCCGCCGCGATGCGCCCGAAATCCCGCGGGTCGTCGACGATCGGGGTGAAGAAGTCGACCGTGTGGACGAGCGCCAGATCGTCTCGCAGGCGGTACACGCCGGCGTCGTCCGCGGTGTCGAAGCCGACGAGCACGTTCGGATCGTGCGGCGGGTGCGCAAGCTTGGCCAGCAACGGCCCGATCGCGGAGGCCGGGAGCTTGCAGCCGCAGCCCGCACCGTGGGAGAGCGATGTCAACCTCGTGGCCACGCACGTATGATCCTCGCACCGAGTGCCGGAGCGTGCCCTCACCGACGCAGACCTCGACGCGGCGATCGCGGCGATCACCGATCCGCAGCGTTTTCGGGACGCGCAGGACCTCGTCTCGCGCACCGCTCCGTCGCTGCAACGGGTGCTCGACGCCGCCCTGTCGGAGGGGGGGTGGTTCGATCAGGCCAACGAGCAGGTGGTCCGCGAAGCCACGGTCGCGCAGGACCCGCAGGAGCGCGTCCGTGCCGTGCGAACCCTGCTGGCCGAGGAGACGAGGCTCGGGATGCTCGTGGGTGTGGCGGTGGGATTCGAGCTCGCGCGCGAGCTCGAGCACCGCGCCGGCGGTCAGTGAGCCTCCAGCGCGCCGGCCATCAGTGAGCCTCCAGGGCGCGGGTGAACGCGTCCGCCATCGCGTCGTAGGTGTACGGCGCCAGCGACGCTCTTGCGTTCGCCCCCAGGCGCCGGCGCAGCGGCTCGTCCTGCAGCAGCCGGTCGATCGCCAGGGCCAGCGCCCGATCGTCGGCGGGCGCCACGACCAGGCCCGAGTGCTCGTGGCGCACGAGCCCTCCGGCCACGGCGCCGACCGCCGAGCTTGCGATCACCGGTCGGCCCTGGTGCATCGCCTCGTTGCACACCAGGCCCCAGGGCTCCCGAAAGCGCGGGGTCGGGATCGAGGGGAGGACCGCGAATTGCGCCGCCGCGTAGGCCACTGCCAGCTCGGCTCGTCCGATCGGGGCCAGCAGCCTGACCCGCGCCGCCCCGTTCGTGGCGCCGGAGAGCGAACCGTCGCCGATCAGGACCAGGGTGGCCTCGGCGCGGATCGCCGTCCAGGCTCGGAGCAGCACGGCGATCCCCTTCTCGGCGACGAGGCGCCCGGCGTAGAGGACGATCGGTCCTCCGGGCAGATCGTGACGCTCGCGGAAGGCGTCGATCTCCGCGTGGCCGACCGGCCGCGCGAACAGCTCGGGCTCGACTGACTGCGGAGCGACGAAGACCTCGCCGTCGCGGCCTCGCCTGTGGGCCACGAAGCGCCTGACGTGCTCTCCGTAGGCGACGATGGCATCGGCGTGGGCGTAGATGTGGTCCGTGACGGGAAGCGCGAACGCATGCGCGATGGATCGCGGCTGGGCCCAGACCGAGGCCCACAGGACGAACCGTCGGCGCTGGCGCTTGGCGCCGGCGTAGGCGGCGGGCAGCAGCGCGCCGCCGGCAAACGGGGCGATCACCTGCTCGTAGCGGCGCCCGAGCGTGAGCGCCTCACGCAGGCCATCGAGCCGGCGGGCCGGGAACGTCGCGTCCCGCAGCTGACGATCGAGGTCCCCGAACCACGACGGGACGTAGCGTTCCGATCCGCCGTAGCAGAGCACCTCGACCCCGTGGCGCTCGGCCAGGCGCCGATAGAGCGGCAGGCGGTACTCGGCGAGGTAGTTGGTGAGCAGCGCGATCGCCATGGAGTCGGCGAGTCCGCCGAGATCGATTGTGCCAACGTCCATCGCGTCATGCGCGTCCTGCTCCTGCACAACCGCTACCGCGCCGCGGGAGGAGAGGAGCGCGCGGTCAGCGACCTCGCCGCTCTGCTCGCGCGCAGGGGTCACACCGTCGAGGTGCTCGAGCGCTCAAGCGCAGCCCTGACGCGCGCGCGGGCAGCGGGCTCGCTGGTGGCGGGCGGGGTGGACGCCGACGAGGTCGCCGCAGCCGTACGGCGCCTGCGAGCCGACGTGGTTCACGCCCACAACCTCCTACCGCTGTTCGGCTGGCGCGCGCTCGCCGCAGCTCGCGCGGCCGGTGCCCGGACCGTGCTGCATCTGCACAACTTTCGCCTCTTCTGCGCTATCGCCGTCGCTCATCGTGACGGCGCGCCGTGCTTTCGCTGCCGAGGCGCCAACACGCTTCCCGGCGTCCGCCTGCGCTGCCGCGGTCGGCTCGTCGAGGCGACCGTCTACGCGACCGGACTTCACCTCCAGCAGCCGCACCTGTATGCGCACGCCGATCGCTTCGTGGTCGTGAGCCGGGCGACCGCCAGCCGCCTGATCGAGCTGGGCCTGCCGGCGCAGCCGACCGTGGCGATGGCGAACTTCGTGCCCCGCGCGTCGTTCGCGCAGCGCACGCGCGCTCAGGACGGGGAGTACGCACTGGTCGCCGGGCGGCTGGTGGCGGAGAAGGGCGTTGACACCGCGATCGCAGCGGCCCGCGGCGCGGGCGTGCCGCTGGTGGTGGCGGGAGCGGGGCCGGACGAGCCTCGGCTGCGGAGCCTGGCCGAGGGCGCTGATGTGCGGTTCACCGGGCATCTGCATCCGGATGCGCTCGCGGATCTACGCGCCGGGGCGGCGGTCGTGCTCGCGCCGTCGCGTTGGGAGGAGCCCTGCCCGTACGCGGTGCTCGATGCTCTCGCGGCCGGAGTGCCGGTGCGCGTGAGCGATCGCGGCGGATTGCCCGAGCTCGTCGATGACTCCCATGTGCTCCCGGCCGCTGATCCCCGGGCGTGGACAACCTCCCTGGCCGCTCTCTGGCGCGACCGGACCGCGCGTCGCGTGGAGGGGGAGCTGGCGCTGGCTCATGCCCGCGAGCGCTTTGACGAGGGGCGCTACCACGACGCGTTGATGGAGGTCTACCGCGGAGGGAAGGGACCGTGATCCGCCGCCCCTCGGCCGCGGCCGCGGCCGCCCGGCTGGCGGCCGGGCTGGGCCTGCTCGGGGTCCTGCTGCTGATCGGCGGATGCGGAGGCTCTGCCGGCGTAACCGCACGCTCGCCGGCCACCGCGCCGGCGCCCGGGTCCGCCGCTGGACGCATGGCGCCGTCCGCGTCCCGGGCCAGTCCGCCTTCGCCCTCCGGTGGCGTTGGCGGTGGCGGGGAGTCGGCCCCGCCGCCGGGTACCAGTCATGGCTCACCCACGGGGGGGGCCACCGGCGTGCGGCTGCCGGCGAGGTTCGTGATCGGTGCCGGCGGCGCTCTGACGCCGCCCTCGGTCACCGCACCGGTTCATCTGGCCGTCGATCTCACGATCCGGTCGGGGGACGGCGAGCGCCATCGAGTGCTGCTGCGTACGCCCGCCGTGCAGGTGTTGATGGTTCCCGCGCGAGGCAGCATGTCCGTGCGTCTCTCCGGGCTGCCGGTCGGTCGTTACGAGCTCGAGGTTGACGGGATGGCTCGCGGCGCGCTGGTGATCGGCGGCGGCCCGGGGCCGTGAGGGGCCTCAGCCGGCCGGGAGCGGAAGGCTGGGTGACGCGTGAGCGGAGCCGGGGCCGCCGCGATGGAAGGGGGAGCTTGGGGTGAGCGGCCCGGGAGGCGCGCTCGTGGCGGGAGCGGTGGACGCGGTCGGAGTGCGACCAGCCGGCCTCGAGGTCATCGTGGTGTGCCCGTGGGACACGAGGACGGTCGTTCCGGTCTCGGTGTAGATGCGGCCCGGCTTCCCGCGCCGGCCCCGGACGGCGGGGGGCTTGACGATCGCCTTGCCCTTGCGCATCACGAGCGTGGCCGGGAGTGCGCTGCTCACGGTCGGCGCGCGCTTGGCCGGCTGTGCCTTGGTCATCGCGGGCTTGGCCGGGGTGGCGGTACTCGCATGGGTGGACCCGCCGGCGCCCTTGGTCCCCTTGACCCCCCGCTTGTGGGTCCGCTGGGCTAGCTCCCGGTGAGCCCGCCGGGTTCGCTGCCGGTGGGAGCGCCCCATCGCGCCCGCGTACGGAGTGGCGGCGTGCGAGGTCCTGGCGGCGGCGTGAGTGGGCCGGGTGGTGCTGACGCCGTGGTCGACCGCCACGGCGCCGGCGGTGACCAGCGCGGTCGCCGCCAACCCCGCCACGGCCTTGGTGGCCACGGCCCCGATCCCGGCGGACACGAGTCCGCCCGCGCTGATGCCCGCGCCCGCTGCCGATCCGGCCGCCACCGTTCCGGCCGCAGCGGTTGACCCGGCCATGGCGGTTGACCCGGCCATGGCGGTCGACCCGGCCATGGCGGTTGACCCGGCCGCAGCGGTTGACCCGGCGATGGCGGTCGACCCACCGGCGGCGGTCGACCCGGCGGCGGCGCTGGCGCCGCCACCCGCGGTCGCGCTCGACCCGGCGCCGGTGGAATGGCCGAGATGGGCCAGCGCGAGCTTCGTGAACACCACGAGCGGCCCGACCGGCAGCAGCGCCGCGAGCGCCCTGTTGGTATCTCGAAGCTGGATCCGGAACACCGAGCAGCGCTTGCAGGCGCGCAGGTGGCGACGTACCAGGGGGCTCGGACGGCGCCGCAGGCCCTCGGCGACTTCCCCGAGCTCGGTCCGCACCTGATCGCAGGACAGCAGGCGAGCCTCCGAGGCCTCGGCCAGCGACACACGCGCCCGGACCAGGAGCGACTTCACGCTCGGCACCGTCGTCTCCATCGCCTCCGCGATGTGCTCGTAGCTCAGGGCATCCATCTCGCGCAGGACGAGCGCCGTCTTCTGCGTCTCGGGCAGCTCGTGGATGTCTCCGACCAGGAGCCGGAACTCCTCCCGATGCTCGGCCCTATCGGCCGTGCTGGCACCATGGTCTGAGAGGTGGATGTCCATCGAGTCCACGCCGAGCGCCTGGATGCGGCGCAGATGGTTGAGGCTGCGGTTGCGCGCGATCCGGTAGAGCCATGGCCGCACGTTGATCTCCCGCTCGTCGGCGAGCAGCGCGTTGAACGCGGCTGCAAGCACGTCCTGCAGGACGTCCTCGGCGTCCTCGCGAGAGCCGAGCAGATGGCGGCAGAAGGCCAGCAGCCGCGTCTGATAACGAGCCACGAGGGCTTCGAAGGCCGCCGTGCTACCCCCGCGGATCAACCCGACCAACCGCTCATCGGACTGCAATCTGAGCAGCGGAGAGCGGCCGTGCAAGCCGATTCCGCCGGAGTATTTGAGGGTTGAGACTTCCATCGGAGTCGGTGAGAGAGGCCCCTACGAGACTGTCGACACGGTAGCAGCGCATTAGTTGCGCTTCAGACCGGAAATACCTCCGTCGATCAGGGCCGCGCGGTGTGCCGCAGAGGCCATCGGAGTTGCCCCCTGGGCCCCTAGTATCCGGTCGAGGCCCGGGTAGACAAACTGGCAAAGTCCGCGCGCTTAAAACGCGCTGCTCGCAAGAGCGTTGCGGGTTCGAGTCCCGCCCCGGGTATAGGTAATTCCATCGCGGGCCCTGGCGCCGAAAACCCTCGCTCCGGTTCCCGATTGACACTGCTGCGAGAGCCTTGCTAGCTTCGCCGCAGCTTCTGCCGGAGGGAGTTCCGGGGGAGGGAGGAGGACCGATTTCGCGCCGAGCACGCAGGGTCGGCGCGCGAGGAGGACGATTGGCGAGGTCGCGGCGGTGCGCAACTCAAGTGTGATCGGCCGGGTAGCGGCGATCGCGGCCCTCGCCGTCGCGATCGTCGGCGTCGCGGTGCTCCTGCTCTCGGGCACGACCAGCTACAAGGTCCAGGCGATCTTTGCCGACGCGAGCCAGATCGTCACCGGCGATCAGGTGCAGGTCGGCGGGATTCCGATCGGGACCGTGTCGGACATCGCGCTCACGCCCAGCGGCCAGGCGCGGCTGACGCTGAGCCTCACCGGCGCCACGTACGACCCGCTGCATCAGGGCACCAACGCGACCATCCGTGAGAGCTCGCTGACGGGGATCGCCAACCGGTACGTGGACCTTCAGCTCGGCCCGGGCAACGCTCCTGCGATCTCGCCCGGTGGGACGATTCCCACGCAGCACACGACCAGCGAAGTCGACCTCGACCAGCTGTTGAACACGCTCAACGCCCCCACCCGCGTGGGCGTGCAGCGCGTGTTGCGGGGCTCGGCCGTGCAGTACGCCGGGCGGGGAGCCCAGGCTCAGGTCGGCTTTCAGTACCTGAACCCGTTCGTGGCCTCGACGAGCATGCTGTTCGCAGAGATCAACCGCGACAGCGGGAAGTTCACGCAGTTCATCGTCAAGTCCGGGAACCTGGTCTCGACCATCGCGCAACGTCACGCGGATCTGAGCGCGCTGGTCTCGCACCTGTCGAGCACCACCGGCGCGCTGGCCGCCCAGCACGTCGCGCTGGGCCAGGCGATCAGGCAGCTGCCGGGCTTCATGCGCCTGGCCAACCGGACGTTCGTGAACCTTCGGGGAGCGCTCGACGACCTCGCTCCGCTGGTCAACGACACCAAGCCCGTCGCGCCCAAGCTCCAGCGCCTGCTCGAGCAGCTCAGGCCGCTGGCCCATAACGCAGTCCCGACGGTCCGCGACCTGTCCAACATCATCAGCCGTCCCGGTCCGAACAACGACCTGATCGAGCTGACCCAGCTCGGCGTGCCACTCGCCGCGGTCACCGTCCACGACATCCGCACGAACGGAAAGCTCCGTCCCGGGGCGTTCACGCAGTCGACCATCGCCCTGAACCAGGCCACGCCGGAGCTCGCGATCGACCGCCCCTACGCGGACGATCTGACCGGGTGGTTCGAGGGCTTCACGCATACGGGCACCACCGACGCCAACGGCGGCGCCGTCCGCGTGGCCCCCATGGTCGGCGCGCTGTCGCTCGAGAACGGAGCGCTGAACGTGATCCCGATGGCCGACCGCCTGCTCAAGGCGCTGGGGATCGGCGGGGGGATGACCTCGGGCCAGGGAGATCGCTGTCCCGGCTCGATGGAGCGCGGTGCGATCTTCTATCCGGAGTCCGGCTATCCGTGCAATCCGAGCGAAGTTCCCTCGGGGCCATGAGGCGAATCCTCCTGAGCGCGGCCATCCTGCTGGTGGCCGGGGCATTCGTGGTGATCGCGACCGGGGCGTCGGGCAGACCGGGTCCAGTCGGCACGTACAAGATCGAGTTTGACAACGCCTTCGGGCTGGTCACCGGTGCCGATTTCAAGGTCGCGGGGGTTCCGGCCGGAACCATCAGCTCGATCGGCCTGGACCAGAGCACGTTGCACGCGGTGGTCACCGTGCGGGTGACCCAGAACGGCTTCGGGTCTTTTCGCTCGGACGCATTCTGCTCGTCGCGCCCCCAGTCGCTCATCGGCGAGTACTTCATCGACTGTCAACCCGGGCAGTACGGCACGCCGCTGAAGGCCGGAAGCACGATTCCCGTCACCCGCACCCAATCGACGATCCCCGCCGACCTGCTCCAGGACGTGATGCGGATGCCCTACCGCGAGCGCCTGACGCTGATCATCAACGAGCTCGGGGCCGCAGTCGCGGGTCGCTCCGGCGATCTGCAGGCCGCCCTCCAGCGCGCCGTCCCGGCCCTGACCGAGACCGACAACCTGTTGAGCCTGCTCGCCAACGACTCGCGGACCCTCCAGGACATGGCGCTCAACGCCGACACGGTGACCACCGCCCTGGCGAACAATGGCCCGCAGGTCCAGCGGTTCATCACCGAGGCGAACCGCACCGCCACCGACGCCGCCAACCAGCAGGCCAACCTCAGCGGGACGTTCCAGCGGCTGCCCGGGTTCCTGGAGCAGCTGCGTCCGGCGCTCGTGCGCCTCGGGGCCGCCACGGATGCCAATCAGCCCGTGCTCGGCAACCTGAACGCCGCGTCGGGGGAGATCACCCGCCTGTTCACCGACCTGCCCTCGTTCTCGAGCTCGGCGCTGCCGGCGATCCGGTCGCTCGGTCAGGCGTCGGTGACGGGCCGGGCGGCGGTGCAGGCCGCCGGCCCGACGGTCATGCACCTGAACCAGTTCGCGGCGCCCACGCCCGAGCTCGCGCAGAACCTCGCCATCGTCCTGCACGATCTCGACAACCGGGGGCGAGCCGTCGAGCCCGACTCGCGCAGCCCGGGTGGGAAGGGGTACACGGGGCTCGAGGCGCTGCTCCAGTACCTGTTCAACCAGACGGCGGCGATCAACACCTACGGCCCGTTCGGGCATATGCTCGCCGTGGACGCGTTCGTCGACCCCAAGTGCACGCCGTACGCCACCCCCGGGACGATCGCCACCAACCTCAAGCTGTTCGGCTCCAGTTATCGCCAGTGCTATTCGTGGCTGGGACCCAATCAACCGGGCGTCAACGAGCCCGACCCGTCCGCTCCGGGGGCACCGGTCCCCGATCCGGGCGGCGCCCCCCCCGGCCTGTCCGGCCCCGCGACCAGCGCGGCGCGACTCGCCGTCGCCCCGCCGAGCCAAACGCGCAGGCTCAGTCGCCGCAATGCAGTCGCCGCCGCATCGAGCACCCCATCCAGCGTGGCCGGTGCCCAGCCGGAGCTGGGCACCGCCGGCTCGAGCGCCGGCCCTCCGTCCTCGAACGGCGCGCCGTCCGGCGGCCAGGCGCAGCAGCTCCTGAACTACCTCCTCGCGCCATGAGAAGCCTGCGCCCTCGCGCCCCGCGACGCTTCCCGCCCGCCGCGGCGGGAAGGTCACCGGCGCGCCCCCGCAAGCGCGTGCAGGCGTCGACGCTGGCCAACCCCGTGCTCATCGGGGCGGTGACCGTGCTCGCGCTGCTCGTGGCGGTCTTCCTGGCCTACAACGCCAACATGGGCCTGCCCTTCGTGCCCACCAAGCAGCTGAAGGTCGATATCGACAACGGCTCGAACCTGGTCGTCGGCAACGACGTCAGCGAGGGCGGGTTTCGGATCGGCTCCGTGGCGGCCCTGAAGCCGATCGAGCTGCCCAGCGGCCGGGTGGTGGCACAGCTGACCCTGGCGCTGAACGAGGCCCACGGAGACGTGCCCGTGGATTCGACCGTGGCGATCCGACCCCGCTCGCTGCTGGGGCTCAAGTACGTGGATCTGGAGAAGGGAACCTCGCGTCAGAAGATCGCCGACGGCGGAACCCTGCCGATCTCGCGCACGAAGGTGCCGGTGCAGCTCGACGACGTGTTCAACACCTTCGACCCCCGGACCCGGACCTCGATCCAGGGCAACCTGGCCGGGATCGGCGACACGGTCACAGGCCGCGGTGCGGAGCTCAACGACACGATCCACTCCTTGCCCGAACTGCTCACGCACCTGCAGCCGGTGGCGCACTACCTGGCTGACCCGAGCACCCAGTTGACGTGGTTCTTGACCACGCTGGACCGGTTCGTGCGGGTGGTGGCGCCCGTGGCCGACGTCGGCGCGCACCTGTTCACCACCATGGCGAGCACCTTCGAGGCGGTCTCGCGTGACCCGGCGGCGCTTACGACGAGCATCGCCCGGTCGCCCTCGACGCTCGATGTCGCGACCGCCTCGCTGCGCGCCCAGCAGCCGTTCCTGGTCGATTTCGCCACGCTGGGGCAGAACCTGACCCCCGCGACGGCAGAGCTGAGAGCGGCACTGCCGGATATCAATCCGGCCATCGAGGTGGGTACACGGACGCTGCGCCGCACGCCGGTCCTGAACGACAACCTGCAGCAGGTGATGGGCGCGCTCAAGCGGCTCGCGCTCGCCCCCGGCACCGATCTGGGTCTGAATGCGCTGACCTCGACGGTGGGGATCGTCAACCCGATCGTCCGCTATCTGGGCCCGTTTCAGACCGTGTGCGACGACTGGAACTACTGGTGGACCTATCTCGCCGAGCATCTGTCCGAGAAGACCCAGTTCGGCTTTGCCCAGCGAGCGCTGCTCAAGCTGACCAACGTCTTGCAGCCCAACAACATCGCCCAGCAGGGTGCCACGGCCCCCGCCAACGGCGGCTCCATCGACACGCCGCTGGGGGGAAACGAGTTCCTCCACGCCCAGAACTACGGCGCGGCCATCAACGCGCAGGGGGCGGCGGACTGCGAGACCGGGCAGCGGGGATACCCCAAGCAGCTCAACCACTTCGACCCGCAGCACCGCGCCCTCGGGCTCGACCAGCACACGCCCGGCGACCAGGGCCCGACGTTCGCCGGCCGGGCCCGGGTCCCGGTCGGGGAGACCTTCAGCCGCGACCCCCAGACGGGACCGCAGACGGTCTACAACCCGAGCAACCCATGAGGCGATCACGCCGAGCCAGACGCCGAGGGGGGAGGAGCAGGCTCACCGTCGGGCTGATCGGGATCGCCGTGATCATCGTGTTCTCCTACCTGGCCTACACGAAGTTCGCCAACCCGTTCGCGAGTCGGTTCACCGTGCACGCCGTGTTCGCGAGCGCCAACGGACTGCGCCCCGATTCGCTGGTGCGGATCGCGGGAATCGACGTGGGCAAGGTCACCGGCGTGAGCTCCGTCCCCGGGTGCTCCTCGACCACCCGCGCCGCGGGCACCTGCCAGGCGGCCGACGTGACGATGCAGCTCTCCGACGCCGGCCTTCCGCTGCACCGGGACGCGACGTTCGCCATTCGGCCCCGGATCTTCCTCGAGGGCAACTTCTTCGTCGACGTGGCGCCCGGAGCTCCGTCGGCGGCCGCGGCCCCCGACGGGTACACCTTCCCGATCCAGCAGGGCGTCGAACCGGTGCAGCTCGACCAGGTCCTGACCTCGCTGCAGTCGGGCACGCGCCAGAACCTGCAGATCCTGCTGCGCCAGTACGGCTCCGCGGTGCAACAGTCCGGACCCTCGTACAACCGCTCGATCCAGTACTGGATGCCCGCCTACGAGTACTCCTCGATCGTCGGCCACGACGCGCTCGGCCTGCAGCCCCACGACCTCTCGAACTTCATCGCCCAGATGGGCACCGTCGCCGGTGCGCTCGACGCCCGCCCCCAACACCTCCAGGGCCTGATCACCGACTTCAACACCACCGCGAACGCGTTCGCGCGTCAGAACCAGGCGCTTCAGAACACGGTCACCCAGCTTCCGAGGACCCTCGCCGTGGCGACACCCGCGCTCGACGCGCTCAACGGCGCCTTCCCGCCGCTGCGCTCGCTGGCCCGTGCGCTGGTACCGGGCGTGGTCTCGGCCGGCCCGTCGATCGATACGAGCCTCCCGTTCATCCACCAGCTGCGGGGGTTGGTCGGACCTTCGGAGCTGCGCGGCCTGGTCGGCGATCTCAGGGTCACCGTCCCGGCGCTGGCGAAATTGGCCCAGACGACGATCCCGCTGATGCGAAACGGCGTGCGCCCGGTCGCGAGCTGCCTGTCGGGCGTGATCTACCCCTGGTCCCGGCTGACCATCAACGACGGGCACTTCAACGCCTCCAACGGCTTCCCGCCGCGCAACGTTTACGTCGAGGCGGGCGACTTCCTTCCCGGTCTCGCGGGCGAATCGCGCTCCTTCGACGCCAACGGGCCCTACATCCGCGTCCTGGGCACCGGCGGCACGCTCACCTACTCGCTCGCCCCCGGCCTGTTCGGTCAGGCCCTCGCGCCGCTGAGCTCGACCCAGCCCGAGCTTCCGCCCGGCGGCCTGCGCCCGCCACTGCACCCCAACACGCCGTGCGAGACCCAGCCCGCAATCACCAGCCTCACCGCCGCGTCGGGGCTGTCGATGACCCAGATCAAGACGACCACCGCGGCCCCGGCGGCCGCCGCCCGTGCCCAGGGCGCGATGCAGTCGATGACCTCGATGGTGCGCCGGATGGTCAAGCAGCAGGGACTGGGGCTCAAGGTCGAAGGACCGTCGAGCCTGCAGTCGAGCCCGCGCGGCTCCCGACCGGGGGGAAGAGTCGGAGGGAGATGAAGAGGGCGATCAAGAGCCACTCGTTCGACGTCGGCGCGATCGTCGCGCTGATCGTGCTGACGGTCGTGGTCGCCGGCATCATCCTGCACGAGCAGCGCTTTCGCTTTCCGTTCCTTCAGTCCACGCCCTACAGCCTGGACGCCGAGTTCTCGACCGCCCAGGCGGTCATGCCGGGACAGGGACAGACGGTCCGGGTGTCCGGCGTGCAGATCGGGTCGATCGGTCAGGTGATGCTGAAGAACGCAGTCGCGGTGGTCCAGATGGACATCGACCAGAAGTTCAAGCACCTGATCCACACCGACGCCACTGCGCTGCTGCGGCCCAAGACGGGCCTGAAGGACATGTTCATCGAGCTCAACCCGGGTTCGGTCAGCGCGCCGGTCGCCCATCCGGGGTGGACGATCCCGGTGTCGCGCACGCTGCCCGACATCAACGTCGACGAGATCCTCCACTCGCTCGACGGCGATACCCGGACCTACCTGAATCTGCTCGTCAACGGTGCCGGACAGGGGCTGAGGGCCAACGGTGGCAACGAGCTCGCGCAGGTTCTGGAGCGCTTCGAGCCCACGCACCGAGACCTCGCGCGTCTGAACCGTGCCGTGGCGGTGCGAGGCACCAACCTTCGCCGGCTGGTTAACTCGCTGCAGCGCCTGAACACGGCGCTGGCGGTCAAGCAGGGTCAGATCACCCACCTCGTCGACTCGAGCGCACGGGTGTTCCGGGCCTTCGCCTCCGAGGACCAGAACATCAGCCGGGCCGTGGCGGACCTGCCGGGGACGCTCAGCCAGACGAGCACCACGCTGGCCAAGGTGCAGAGCTTCGCGACCCAGCTCGGCCCTGCGGCGAGGAATCTGCTCCCGGCCGCCCGGGCGCTGCCCGCCGCAAATCGGGCCCTGGCGAGGCTCGCGCGGCCGAGCGCGCCGATCGTGGCCCAGCAGATCCGCCCGTTCGTCGTCGCCGCGCGGCCGTTGGTGCGCAACCTGCGCCCCGCGGCGGTCAACCTGGCGCAGGCGACGCCGAACCTGTCCAAGGTGTTCGAGGTGCTGAACCACTTCGTCAACTACCTGGGTTACTACCCCCGCGGGACGGATGAGCACGGCTACCTGTGGTGGGCGGCGTGGGGCTTCCACAACGCCCGCACGCTGTTCTCGGTCCAGGACGCCAACGGGGTCTACCGACCACTCTTCCTGCAGGCCAGCTGCGCGACGCTCGCGCAGATCGTCAACTCGATCCCGTTCACCGAGGGGCTGCTGAACCTGACGCCGATCCTGACCGACCTGAAGCTGTGCCCGGCGCAGGCGAGCGCAAACGCCGCCGCCTATCGTAAATACCAGCACGGGAGAGCGACCGCTCGCCCCCGTGCCGCCGCTCGCGTGGCGGGGGCCCTTACCGCTGGGCGCCTGAGCGCCAACCTTCCCTTCCAGCCCAAGCTCCCCACCGGCTGATGCAGACCCGCACCCCCTCGATCGCCAGGGTCGTGACGATGGTGCTGTTCGCGCTGTCGTGCGTCGGACTGCTGCTGTTCCTGTGGCTGTCCTTCGGCGGCACCCTGCCGCTGAACCCGCAGGGCTATCGGGTCCGGATCTCGTTCCCCAACGCCGATCAGCTGGCCACCCAGGCCGACGTCCGCGTCGCCGGCGTGTCGGTCGGCAAGGTGATCGCCAAGTCGCTGGACCCAGTGGGCAACGGGACCGTCGCCACGATCCAGATGGACGCCAGGTACGCGCCGCTGCACCAGGACGCCCAGGCGATCCTGCGCGAGAAGACGATCCTGGGCGAGACCTACGTCGAGCTGACGCGCGGTAGGCCCGGCAGCCCGGCGATCCCGGACGGTGGCCTGCTGGCGCGAGGACAGGTCACGCACGCGGTGCAGCTGGACGAGATCTTCAACACGTTCGATCCCCGGACCCGTCACTCGTTCCGCGTCTGGCAGCAGCAGCTGGCCCAGGCCGTGAACGGAAACGACCAGAACCTGAACAGCGTGCTGGGCAACCTGCCGACGTTCGCCGCCGACACCACCGACATCCTGCGCGTGCTCGACATCCAGCACACGGCCGTCATCGGGCTGGTGCGCAACGGCGCCAGCGTGTTCGCCGCCCTGACCCAGGACCGCAGGGCGCTGCACAACCTGATCACCACGGCGGCGAGGACGTTCGCGACCACGGCCGCCAACAACAACGCCCTGGCGGCGACCTTCCACGTGCTCCCGACCTTCCTCGGCGAGACCAAGACGACGATGGCGCGCCTGCAGAGCTTCGCCCTGAACACCGATCCACTGCTCAGGGAGCTCGAGCCGGTGGCGTCCGATCTCGGCCCGACGCTGCATTCGGTCAGGGTCCTCGCCCCCCACCTGCGGTCGCTGTTCTTCCACCTCGGCCCGCTGATCACGGTGTCCAGGACCGGGCTGCCGGCGTTGCGCGACGTCCTGAACGGAGCGACTCCCCTGCTCGCCTCGCTCGGGCCGTTCCTCGAGCAGCTGAACCCGATCCTCACCTGGCTCTCCTCTCATCAGCAGCTGATCTCCGATTTCATCTCCAACGGCGCCACCACGCTCGCGGCCAAGACGACCTCGGTCGCGGGCAGCGGGCTGACCTGCGGCGCCACGCCGTGCGGGCACTACCTGAACCAGTTCAGTCCGCTCGGCCTGGAGACCGTGACACTGGGGTCCTCGACCCGCGACCCGTTGAGCCGAGGCAACAACTACCCGCCGCCGCTGTGGCTGTCCGATCCACGGAACTTCTCCGCCGGGGGAACCCTTCCGGGCAACTACGCCCTCGGCTCCTACGACTGCAACAACACCGGTGCGGGCGGGAACGGGACGGTAAACGCGATCGACGTCCCGCTGCTCGGGCGTCAAGCGTGCTGGGTCGCCCCGCCGCTGGGGCCGCTGGTCGGTCAGAGCGGCAAGTTCGCCCGTATTCAGGCCGCGAGCTATCCGCGCAAGTAGTCGCGGTCGGGCGGCGCCCTGTGGCTGGGCTAGGCGACGGCGCGGGCCGCGTCGGTCGAGCTCTCGGACGCCAGCGCCAGAGAGTCGAGGGCGACGGTCGCGAGCTCATGCTCGCCGGTGATCTCGAGCCCATCGCGATCGCCCTGGGGCGAGAGTGCGCTCACCCACGCGGCGGTCGTGCCCTTCACGCGGGCGTCGGCCAGCTCGGTGGCGTGCTCCTGTAACGCGGTGCCCTGACCCGAGACGGTCAACGTATATGAGGCGCCTTCGCCGTCCTGGCCGCGCTCCGGGCTCACAGTGAGCTCGACCCGGCCAAGCGGACGCTGATCGCGACCCAGCAGTCCCGGAGCGAGCCTGAAGATGGCGCCGATGTCGACGCTCTCCGACGCGCGCGGCGGGCTCCACGCCCACCGATAGCCCCACCGGCCGAGCTCGCCGAGGATCGGCATCAGCTGCCGCGCGCGCTCGGTGAGCTCGTAGTCCACCCGCGGCGGAACTTCGCGGTAGCGCTTGCGGGTGAGCATTCCGTCGGCCACCATGCGATTCAGGCGGGACCGCAGCTGCTCGGTCGAGATCCCCGGCAGGATCCGCTGGAGCTCCACGAACCGACGGGGACCGGCACAGAGGTCACGGACGATCAAGAGCGTCCACTTGTCGCCGACGAGGTCAAGCGCCCGGGCGTCCGGCGACCACTGGTTGTACGGATGACGTTTCGGAGGGGGGACGTTGGGGATGGCGCAGCTCCCGTTGAATGCAGCCTACATGCCGAATAGAAGTCTACTGACCTGCTCGGCGTGAAGGAACCTCGTTCGGGCTCCACCGGATCCGTTCGCGGCGATTGCCTCCTCTGAGCGCAGGTTTCGTCGTCTCACGCGTGGTTTGCGCCAGTTTTGGGCCGCGTCTGCGTTTCAGCTTGGTAATGGGAGAGTTGATCATCCTGGCCGACCGCTTCGAGGAGCGCTCAGGCGTCCTGAACGACCGCTTCGGGGAACGCTCGCGCGTCCTGACCGGGGAGCGACCGGCGTTCTTCTTCGACCTGGGCTGCCCGTTCTCCTACCTCGCCGCGGAGCGGGTCGAGCGGCTTCTGGGCGAGGCGGACTGGATTCCCACGGCCTCGGCGGCCCTGGGTCCCCGGGGATCCCGGTCCCAGCGGGCAGCCGCACGCGCCCAGGCGCAGCGGCGTGCCGCTGCCCTCGATCTCCCGTTGGTGTGGCCCGATCGATCGCCCCCTCATGTGCCGGGCGCGTTGCGGGCCGCTGCTCACGCCGCCCGCAGCGGTGGCGGCGCGCGATTTGCCCTTGCCGCCAGCCGGCTGGCGTTCTGCGGGGGGTTCGACCTGGACGACCCCGAGATCATCGCCGAGGCCGCCGCCGCCGCCGGCATTCCCCTCGCGGGCTGTCTGGCGGCCGCCCGTGATCCGGATCGCGACGTCGCGCTGCAGGCCAGCGCGCGAGTGCTGCTCGAGCACGGAATCAGCGGACTGCCGGCGGTCCGCCTCGGGCGACGATGGTTTCAGGGCGAGGGCGGACTGGCCCAGGCGGCCACGGCGCGGCGCATGTACGCGACCTACGGTCGCCCGCTGGCGCCGGCCGGCTGAGCCCGTCACGACTCCGTCGGACACGGGGCCCGCGCAGCGTCTCGCGCGGTCCACCGGCATGGACTTGCTGCGGGCGTCACACTCTGCGCATGCTCGATCCCGTCGACCCGCCTGCTCTGCGGGCGACCGACAGGAGGCCGGGCGCCGCTGAGCGGCCGAGACGCCGGCATGTGCCCGACGTCGTGCGCCGCTTCTGGCAGCTGGGGTGGGATGCGAACATCACCGGGCAGTCGTCGATGGTGGCCTACAACATGCTGCTCGCGGTCGTGCCGGTGGCGCTGCTCGGGCTGTTCATCGCCGGCCAGGTGCTGTCGAGCCGCGCCGTGCAGCACAGCGTCCTGACCGACCTGCAGGGCTTGTTTCCGGGCGCCGCCGAGCCGACCCTCAACACGCTGTTGCAGGAGATCAAGACCTCGACCACGACCACCGGGGTGCTCGCGCTGGTCGCGAGCCTGTGGCTCGGCTCCTCGTTCTGGGGTTCGCTCGACACCGCGTTCAGCCGCATCTACGGCTGTCGCGGCCGGCCGTGGCTGGCCCAGAAGCGCTTCTCGCTGATGATGCTCGGGGTGGTGCTCGTGTTCATGGTCGCCACCGTGGCGATCCCCACCATGCAGAGCATCCTCAGGGCGGGTGCCGAGGACCTTCCCTTCGATCTCGCGCACGTGACCAACGTCGTGTACGCGATCTCGTTGGCGGTGAGCGTGGCGCTGCTGTTCGGATGCCTGTCGGTGATCTACGCGAGGGTTCCCAACCGCCGGGTTCCGTGGCGCGCCGTCTGGCCGGGCGCGATCGGCGCCACCATCGCGATCGGGGCGGTCGACTACGCCTTCCCGGCCTACCTGACGAACATCTCGACCATCGCTCGCTTCGGTAGCACAGTCGTATTCATCCTCATCGTGCTCGGGTGGTTCTACCTGCTCTCGCTGATCATCCTCGGGGGGGCGATCGTCAACGCGCTGCGGCTGACCGCGCCGCTCCCGACGGGTCCAGACGCGGGTTAGCGGCCCGTTCATGGCGGCGGATACCCCGGCTGTGACGCGGCTGCACGGTGGGCGCCTGGTCGCCAACGCCCTCCGGGCCCACGGCGTGAGCACGCTGTTCACGCTCTCGGGCGGGCACCTGTTCTCGATTTACGACGGTTGCCGCACCGAGGGGATCGAGCTCATCGACGTCCGCCACGAGCAGACCGCGGGGTTCGCCGCCGAGGGCTGGGCCAAGGTGACGCGCTCGCTCGGCGTCTGCGCCGTGACCGCCGGTCCCGGGGTGACCAACGCGATCAGCGCGATCGCGTCGGCGGCCAAGAACCACTCGCCGATCCTCGTCCTGGGCGGACGGGCACCCAGTTTGCGCTGGGGTCAGGGATCGCTGCAGGAGCTCGACCACGTGCCGTTCGTCTCGCCGCTGGTCAAGCTGGCGCTGACGGCGCGGGACACCGCCGAGATTCCCGTCCTGGTGCAGGCGGCGATCCGCACCGCGCTGACCCCTCCCTGCGGTCCAACCTTCCTCGACTTCTCGCTCGATCACGTGTTCATGGAGGCCGAGCGGTCCGCGCCGCCCGCGCCACTGCCCGAGCCGTGGCTCGGCCCCGGTGCCGACGCCGTCGCCGTGGAGGGCGCGGCCGCACTGCTGGCCGAGGCCAAGCGCCCGGTGGTGATGGCCGGAACCGGCCTCTACTGGGGCCGCGGTGAACGGGACCTGCGGGCGCTGGTGCAGGCGCTGCGAATTCCCGTGTTCCTGAACGGCCTCGGTCGCGGCTGCCTGCCGGCCGACCACGAGCTGTTCTTTTCCCGGGCGCGCGGCACCGGGCTGAGTGGCGCGGACGTGGCGCTGGTGATCGGGGTGCCGCTCGACTTCCGGCTCGGCTTCGGCGCGGCCTTCGCGCCCGAAGCGCAGATCATCGTGATCGACATCGCCGAGTCCGTGCGCCCGCATCCTCGTGCGGTGGCCGCCGAGCTCTACGGTGCGTTACCGGCGACGCTGGAGGCGCTGCGGGAGGGGGTCGAGCCGACGGTGGCCGCTCAGTCCAGCTTCCCGGCAGGGGCGAGAACCGGGGATGGTGAGCGCGGCGAGTGGGTCCGTTCGCTGCGCCGGATCGAGGACGAGGCGCGCGCGGCTGAGGTTCCCGGGCTCGAGGACCCGCGGGCGCCGCTTCACCCCATGCGGGTGTACGGCGAGCTGGGGCGGTTGCTTCATCGCGACGCGATCGTCATCGGCGACGGGGGAGACTTCGTCTCGTTCGCCGGGCGCCTGATCGACTCGTTTGCGCCCGGGTGCTGGCTCGATTCCGGGCCGTTCGGCTGCCTTGGATCGGGTCCGGGCTACGCCCTGGCGGCGAAGCTCGCCCGCCCCGAGCGCCAGGTCGTGCTGCTGCTCGGCGACGGCGCGTTCGGATTCGCGGGGATGGAGTTCGACACCTTCGTCCGCCACGGGGTCCCTGTGGTGGGGGTGATGGGAAACAACGGTATCTGGGGACTCGAGAAGCATCCGATGGAGTTCCTCTACGGCTACTCGGTCGCCGCGCAGCTGCGTCCCGAGACCCGGTATGACCAGGTGGTCGAGGCCCTCGGTGCTCACGGCGAGCTCGTCCGCGAGCCGGACGAGCTGCGACCCGCGCTGATACGAGCGTTGGAATGCGGCCGGCCGGCGTTGGTGAACGTCCTCACCGATCCGACCGTCGCGTACCCGCGCAAGGCGAACCTGGCCTGAGGCGGTCGCTGATGTCGGCCGGTCCTTCGCGTTGGCCCCCAGAGCACGAGGCTGGCAGGAGACCCAACGAAAACCGCCCGCGTCGCGCGGGCGGTTTCCGAGCCAGGCTGGGTTTCGCCGGGACGGGCAGGGGGGTCGTGCCGACGAAAGACCTGGTTATGTGGCTGTCCTGACTGGGCCGCCGGACAGACCTTGCTGGGCCTATGTAAGGGGCTGGGTTTCGCGGGAGCGACCCTTGCCTCTAGGGGAATGATCGGCTCTGGACGCCAGGTACACGATCGAACATGTGTCCAGGCCGCCGGGTCGCGCGCCCCCAGCGCGCGAGGAAGATCAGCCGCTCAGGTCGAGGGCGGCACCACGGAGGATGTCGTGCTCTGAGACCTCGACCTCGTGCAGGTCGAAGATCGACAGGGCCTGCGCCAGGATGATCACCCCGGCGATGATCGTGGGGGCGCGATCCGGATGCAGTCCGGGCACGGCTCGACGCTGATCCAGTGGCAGCGATGCGAGCTGCGCCAGGATCTGATCGCACTGGGCTTCGCTGAGCACGTAACCGTGCACGCGGTCGGAGTCGTAGGGATCGAGCTGCTGGGCGATCGCGGCCAACGACGTTGCGGTTCCCGCCACCGCGATCGCGTGGCCGACGACCTGACGCTGCTCGGGCGGCACTCCGCGAGTGAGAATCGCCCGCACATCTGCGGTCAGCTCCTCGAGCTCGGCCGGCGATGGAGGGTCCCTGCGAAGGTGGCGCTCGGTCTGGCGGACAACGCCGGCCTGGGTGGAGACGTGGAATCCCGCCGCCTGCGCGGTGCCGATCACCAGCTCGGTCGAGCCCCCGCCGACGTCGATCACCAATCGCGGAGTCTCATCGGCCGGGTCGCGCTCGCTGGTCGCGCCGAGGAAGGTCAGACGGGCTTCCTGATCGCCGGTGAGGATCCGCGGAGGGAGGCGGTATCGGGTCTCCACGATCCTCGCGAACTCGGCTCCATTCTCCGCGTCGCGCACGGCGCTGGTCAGAACCGCGACCCGCTTCTCGACGTCGTGACGCTCGATCTCCGTCTGGTAGCGCTCGAGCGTGCTCAGCACCCGCTCGATCGCCTCTTCACTCAGACGGCCCTCGGCGTCCACTCCGGCGCCGAGACGAGTGACGTTGCTCTCGCGCGCGAGCTGTGTCGTCACGCGGCCATCGCTGATCTCGGCGATCAGCAGGCGGGTCGAGTTGGTCCCGATATCGACGACGGCGACGCGCATTGATACCGGATTTCTACCGCGTGGTCTCGAGAATCAGCTGGACCGCCTTATCGGGGCCGTCCGGGTGAGACAGGAATCCGACCCGGATGCCTCCTGAATGGGTCCGTGGACAATCTCATGCAGCGTCTCGAGAATCGCCGGGGATCGAGCGCGACCGGCGTGCCGACCCTGCGAGCCCGTGGATCAGGACCACCGCTTACCGGTTCCACGGCGAACGTGAGTTGCCGAGTCCGTCTCTGGTGACCCATCAAACTCCTTGTTGCGGTTAATCGAGGCTTGCGGCGTGATCGCCACAACGGCGCCGATCGCTCTCGGCAGCGACTACCCACACCGTGCCGAGACCATGCGTGTGGTCCGGACGGACAGCATCCGACCGCCAAGAAGCATCCGTCGAAATATGCATACTGTTGCGCCATGTCAGCTGATGGGGATCCGGTGTCGATCGCCGGGGAATCCGTGAAGCCGATGCCGATCGACGGCAACGGCGGTGCTGTCGACGGCGGGAGCGCGATCAGCGTCGGGGGACTGTTCAAGTCCTACGGGGACGTTCAGGCGGTCGCGGGCGTCGATCTCGAGGTCGCGCGCGGGACGGTGCTCGGTCTGCTGGGTCCCAACGGGGCGGGTAAGACGACGGTCGTTCGGGTGCTCACGACGCTGCTGAAACCGGACGCCGGAACGGCGCGGGTGGCCGGGCTCGACGTGGTCCGCGATGCGGCCGCACTGCGGCAGTTGATCGGGCTGGCGGGTCAGTACGCCGCGGTCGACGAGAATCTCACCGGACTGGAGAACCTGACCATGGTCGGCCGGCTATACGGGGAGCGACGCCAGGCCGCCAAGGAACGGGGAACCGAGCTCCTGCGCAGCTTCGACCTGTTCGAAGCCGCCAAGCGACCGGTGAAGACCTACTCGGGCGGGATGCGCAGACGTCTGGACCTGGCGGCGGCGCTCGTCGCCAAGCCGCCGGTGCTGTTCCTGGACGAGCCGACCACCGGCCTCGATCCTCGCAGTCGGCTCGGCCTGTGGGCGGTGATCGAGGAGCTCGTCGCGGAGGGGACGACCGTGCTGCTCACGACCCAGTACCTCGACGAGGCCGATCGGCTGGCGGACGCGATCGCGGTCATCGACCGTGGTCGCGTGATCGCTCAGGGCACGTCCGACAACCTCAAGGACCGGGTCGGCGGCGAGCGGCTCGAGGTCAGGCTCGACGAAGCGTCTCAGGTTCAGGCTGCGGTGCGCGCGCTGGCGCCCATGTCAGACGAGCCGCCAACCGCCGAGGGGACGCTGGTCAAGCTGAGCGTGCGCGAGCGCAGCGGCAGCATCGTCGAGGCGGTGCAGCGCCTCGGAGCGGCCGGGGTCGGCGTCGACGACCTGGTGCTGCGCCGCCCGACCCTCGACGACGTGTTCCTCGGGCTCACCGGTCATGCCGCCGAGGTGGCCGAGGAGGAAGAGGACGAAGCTGACGCGTCCTCGCAGGCGCGGGGAGGATCTGCCGGAGGGTCGACGGGGCGGGGAGGATCTGCATGAGGCGCCTGGTCACCGACACGCTGATCATCGCGGAGCGAAACCTCGTCCGTCTTCCGCGCGCGCCCGACCTGCTGCTCGCGTTCACCGTGCAGCCGATCATGTTCGTGCTGCTGTTCCGCTACGTCTTCGGCGGAGCGATCAACACTCACGGCGTGCCCTACGTCGAGTTCCTGATCCCGGGCATCATCGTGCAGAACATCGCCTTCGGAGGCTTCGTCACCGCGCTGGGCCTCAACGAGGACGTCCACAAGGGCCTGATCGACCGCTTCCGATCGCTGCCGATGGCGCGTCCCGCGGTGCTCGCCGGTCGGACGCTCTCAGACGTGGTGACGAACACCCTCTCGATCACCGTGCTGCTCATCACCGGGCTGATCATCGGCTTCTCCTTCACCACCAGCGTGCTGCACGTGATCGCGGGCGTGGGACTCCTGTTGCTGTTCGGCTACGCCTTCTCCTGGGTGTTCGCCTTCCTCGGGCTGCTCGTGTCCTCTCCGGAGTCGGCGAACTCCGTCGGCTTCATCGCGGTCTTTCCGCTCACCTTCGTCTCCTCCGCGTTCGTGCCGGTGAACACGATGCCCTCCGTGCTGCGGGCATTCGCGAACGTGAACCCGTTCACCATCATCGTCGACGCAATGCGCCACCTGTGGGTCGGGGGACCGGCATTTCCAGCCGGGAACAGCGTCTGGGGAGCGGTCGTGTGGTCGTTGGTGATCATCGGCGTGTTCGCGCCGCTCGCGGTGGCCAGGTATCGGCGGGCAGCTGGGAACTGAAGGTCGGCCATCGGCGGGACTGAGGGCTGAAGGTCGGGCATCGGCGGGGCTGGGGCTGAGGGCGAGACATCGCCGCTTGGACTACACCGGGCTCATATGAGGCCAGGCCCGAGGTTGCTGTCTCCAGCTCCTGCGGCTTCGTCGATGTCGACAACCACCACCGCCTTGGTCTGATGCCAGAGGAACCTGATGCAGGTGTAGCCGTACTCGATCTCGTCCGGCTGAGGAAGCCCGTTGTGTTCGAGCAGCTCACGCAACCCGCGTTCCGCCGCGATCTTCTGCTTGAGCGTCGCCATGCTCGGAGCATGAGCGAAGACCATGTAACGGATCAAGACGTGAGTGGTGCCAACTCTGCGTCTTTTCGCGCGAACCGCGCCGGTGCGTTCTGCCGACGCTCGGTCTTGGCCCAGCACTGAGCGTGCGACTGCGGCGCCGCCGACTGGGTGATGCTCCGGTTCTCGGTCTGCGCCCCCGAGGGTCTGCTATCAATAACGGTCCGCCGCGGGGTGGAGCAGTCTGGTAGCTCGTCGGGCTCATAACCCGAAGGTCGCGGGTTCGAATCCCGCCCCCGCTATTGAGAAAGCCCCGCAAAGCGGGGCTTTCTTGTTGCTTGAAGCATCTGGACCGAGCCCACGTGTCCCCAATATGTCCCCGGCGGGCGGTAAGCTTTGCGCACGATGCAGCGCACCTCGGGACATGTCTTTCGCGTCGAGCGCAACCGCGGCCCGGTGTGGTACGCCAAGTACCGCCTTCCCTCAGGACGCCAGGTGCAGCGGATGCTCGGGCCGGCGTGGGGCGCGCGCGGGCGTCCACCGGCCGGTCAATTCACCAAGCGCCTGGCCGAGGACTGGCTGCGCGAGACGCTCGACGGCGCGCGCCGCGGGACCACGGCCGGGATGGTCGAGACCGGGGCGACGTTCGCCGACGCCGCCGAGGAGTACCTGCGCTTCGCCGAGCAGGACCGCGGCTGCAAGCCCACGACGATCCGCAGCTACCGCTCGGCGATCAACGCGCACCTGCTGCCGGCGTTCGGCTCGATGCGGATCGAGGACCTCACCGCGCGCGACATCGAGCGCTGGCGCTCGGGGATGTCCGGCACCCGAGACGCGCGGGCGCTGTCCAACAAGACCAAGAACAACCTGCTGGTGCTGATGCACGCGATCTTCCGCCGCGCGGTCAAGCTCTACGGGCTGCCGATCAACCCGGTCGCCAACGTTGACCGCTTCCGGGTGCGCCCCAGCGGGGACATCGACGTGTTCTCACCCGAGGAGGTCTGGAGCCTCGCACGAGCTGCGGCGTCCGAGATCGACGGGGCGATCTTCCTCACCGCCGCGTTCACTGGGCTCCGGCGCGGCGAGCTGCTGGCGCTGCGCTGGCGTGACGTCGACTTCACCGCGGCGACGATCCGCGTGCGCGCCAGCTACGCCGGCGGCCAGCTGACCACGCCCAAGTCAGGCAAGGTCCGCTCGGTGCCGCTGGCGCCCGACGTGGCCACGACACTCGCGCGGCTCGGCCAACGCGAGCGCTTCCGGGGCGAGGACGACTTCGTGTTCGCCGGCCAAGCCGGAATGCCGCTCAACGGCGACGCGCTCAGCGCGCGCTACGAGCGAGCGCTGACCGCCGCGGGGTTGCGCCGGCTTCGCTTCCACGACCTACGCCACACGTTCGGCACCCGGATGATCAGCGAGGCGGACATCCGCCGCGTACAGGAATGGATGGGACACGCCGACATCCAGACCACGATGAAGTACCTGCACTACAAGTCGCGTAGCGACGACGCGGACCTGGTCGCACGGGCGTTTCGGACAGAGCGTGCAGAAGACGTCGTCGACACGGAGCGCGGCTACGAGGCCCGATAGCACGGTTCGGTCGCGCTCAGTCAAATCCCGCGGAGGGGATACTGTGGGTCCCTCGTCCACGCACGAGCGGCTGCCTCCGGTGCATGGCCGCGGCCCGTCCGGCCACAAGCCAACCCCTACACTGGGAGAGCGCATTGAAGGCCACCTTGCCGTGAAGCGTCGGCGACTTGCTCGCGGTACACACCACTGGGAATGCACCGTCATCAAACGCCTTGACCGTCCAGTCCCTGAGGTTCTCCCTGTCCGGCGTGATGCCGTGCTCGCGATACTGCCAGTCCTCCTCGGCGTACGCCGAGGCGATTGCCCGGCCGGCCTGACTCAGCATGCAGAAGAGTGGTAATGGCCGTGAGGCATAGCCTGCGGTCTCTGCTGCGTCGGCGAGCTCCTCGGCTTGAGCCAGCGCTGCTGCGACGACATTGCGCCGCGTGATGCCGTCTGGATCGGCGGCGCCGTAGGCGCCTTACCCCTCGGCTGGGCGCGCATCCCGCGAAGCGCTCGCCAAGCTTGGAGACGCTGGCGGTCGGCGATCGGCAAGCTAGACCCAACGTTGTCGAGCCAAGCGCATACGACCGCGTAGCGGCATGGGGAGGACGGTTGCTCATTGGGTTCGATCCACGAACTGGGCAGCGATCAACCGCAGGAATCCGCTCGAAGGTCCGGGCGATCAACGAGCCGCGGTTGGCGCGGCGCGGGTGGGTCACTTAGACGGCTAAGGAGGGATTCGGGCTTGGTTGTTGGGCGGAGATCAGGCGTCGCTTCCGCGCATGGCCGGGTCGAGCCTCGCGAATGACCGGTGTACGGCTGGGCCTTCGCCGCCGGTAGGTCCAGGCCGTCATTCGTCGTCCTCGACCGTGTCGTCGAACAGCGCCCCGCGTTTCTGGTAGTGGTCGGGGTTGGCCCTGGGATCAGGAAACAGGTCGGGCTCTGGCGTGGCCGGATCGCTGGCGTTCTCCCAGATCGCCTGGTAGTGCTGTTCGAACTGTGCGAACAGGCCGGGGTGGTCGGCTTGGCGCAGGTGGAGCAGCGGCGCTTCGCGCGCGGGGGTGCCGTGGAGGTGCAGGGTGACGAGCATCTGCTCGTCGCATCGCACGATCGTGTTGAAGCGCATCGCGAGGTACTTGCGCACCTCGATCCCGGGGGATCCGAGTAGCGGTTCGATGTGCCCGCGGGCGAGCTGGATCTCGTAGGCAAGCTCGGGGTTCTCGGTCGGCGAATACTCCGGGTTGAGCTCGTGCTCGGTGACGCCGACGAAGATCGAGTCGACGTTTGAGATCAGCATTCGGATCTGAGCGCCGCCGCCGGCCTTCTGGGCGAGGAGGTCCGTCACGCCGGGTTGGGAGACGATCTCCAGGAGGGTGAGGTCGAGAAGGTCGATCCGCTCGCGCGCGTCTTTGAGCTGGGCTCGCCAGTCGGGCGCGAGGACGTCGTTGGCATGCGCGAAGGAGCCGACGAGTTCGAGCCGGCTCTGCTCGGGTGGGGCTGGTTGGGAGCCGGGCCATAGCTCGTGTTCCTCGACGCCGAGGATCTTCGCGACGCGGGTGCGATGCCGGCTGTAGGGCGTGCCGCCGGAGAGCCAGCGTCTGACCGTCTTGGCGTCGACCTGGACCTTGTCGGCGAGGTCGTCGATCTCCAAGCCGGCTTGGCTGAGTGCGGCGCGCAATCGCTGGTTCGTCATGTGTGCTCTGAATTACCGACGATGGTGTTCGGACAGCGTGTGCTCTTGATTACCGG
This sequence comes from Solirubrobacteraceae bacterium, assembly GCA_050999075.1. Lineage (GTDB taxonomy): Bacteria > Actinomycetota > Thermoleophilia > Solirubrobacterales > Solirubrobacteraceae > Palsa-465. Next base: position 23,668 of record JBPCPO010000027.1, on the reverse strand, counting down.
ACATCTTGGGACATCTCGGGCCGATTCTAGGACGGGACGGGATGTCTTTGAAGATGTCCAAAGATGCGGTAGAGATGTCCAGGCGGCGTGTGCATCGTGGCGGGCATGCAAACGCACTCACCCCCCACTACCCACTCGCCGGCCGCGGACCAAACCCCGCCGCCGGCGCCTAGCGGCACGTCGTTGCTTGAGGAGCTGTTGACCGCAAGCCAGGTCGCCGGGCTTTTGCAGATGCGACTGTCGACGGTCGAGGACTACGCGCGGCGTGGCGTGCTACCGAGCGTGAAGCTCGGGCGCCACCGGCGGTTCATCCGGTCAGAGATCGAACGCGCGATCCTCTCCATCTCGGAGCAAGGTCCACGAGCACGCGGCTACAACCAGCCATCCGCAGCGATGCTCCGGGCCAACCACTCGGGAAGGACGCGATGAGCGTCCCGCGTCCCCTCGAGGGCTGGGGTCCACAGCCCCAGCACCGTCGCAAGTCTCCGGGTAGCCCGTTGTGGTTTCGGCTCTGGATGGTCGGGCTGCTGTTCGCGTGGTATGACGAGGCGCGCACGGTGCTCGGCGCGGTCCTGCTGCTCGGCGGGGGGTTCATTCTCGCCGCCGCGTTCCAGGCCTGGCTCGACGCAGACGCCGAGCAGAACGCGCCGTCGACGCGGATCTCGGCGTCCCTGGACCCAGTCGAAGCGGTGCTCGCTGAGAGCGCTCGGCACGGGGCGGGTGTGTACCTCGGCCTCGACGAGCACGGAGAGTGGCGCGCGGCGTGGCCGGAGCGTGCGGTGCTGCTGCTCGGGCCGCCCCGCTCTGGGAAGTCCTCGGGGGTGATCGTCCCCGCAGTCCTCGCGCATGCCGGCCCGGTCGTTTGCACCTCGACCAAGCCCGACGTGCTGGCCGCAACGATTGCCGCTCGCTCCTGGCTCGGGAGGGTGTGGCACTTCGATCCGACCGGCACCGAGCAACCTTCCGCGGGCGCGGAGGGGTTGCGGTGGTCGCCGGTGACCGCGGCGTGCTCGTGGGACAGCGCGCTGCTGATCGCTCGCGCGATGGTCACCGGAGCCGGTGTTGGTGCGGGCGTCACGGATCACACGCATTGGTCACGCCGCGCGCAGGCGCTCCTCGCCCCGCTGCTTCACGCCGCCGCGGTGGGCGGCCGGGATGTCGGGTGCGTGGTGGACTGGGTGCTGCGCCACGAGCTCGACGAGCCCGGAATCCTGCTCAAGAACACAGGCGCCACGGTCGCGTGCGGCGTGCTGGCCGGGTTGCAGGCCACCGAGGCGAGGGAGCGTTCGTCGATCTTCTCCGCGGCCGCCGACGCGATCGACGCGTACACCAGCACCGGCGCGCTCGCCGCCGCCACGGAGCCGAACTTCGACGCCGAGCGGTTCGTGCGCTCGGCCGACACGATCTACGTTCACGCCGGCGCGGAGCATCAGGCGCTCGCCGCACCCTTGGTCTGTGGCTTGCTGTCGGAGGTCCGCCGCGCTACCTACCAAGCGCACCGCGACGGGATGCTTTCAGGGCGGGTGCTGTTCGCGCTTGATGAGGCGGCGAACATCGCGCCGCTGGGCGAGCTGCCGGCGATCGCCTCAGAAGGCGGCGGACAGGGCCTGTGCCTGCTCGCGGCGTTTCAGGATCTCAGCCAAGCCCGCGCACGTTGGCGCACCGCGGCGGACGGGTTCCTGACGCTGTTCGGGGCGAAGGTGATCCTGCCGGGTGTCGCTGACTCCCGGACGCTCGAGCAGGTGTCGCTCGCGCTCGGGGAGTACGACCGCCAAGTCGTCTCGATGAGCAAGTCCCGGACGCCGAGCAGCTTGATCCCGCAGACGAGTTGTACGACCTCGACCCAGCGCCAGCGGGTGCTCTCACCGGGCGAGGTCGCGAACATTCCCGCCGGCCACGGCTTGTATCTCGACGGGGTTCGCTGGGAGCTACTGCGGCTCACTCCCGCGCATCGGGATGAGCCGTGGCGGACGCTCGTCGAGCTGCCCCGGAGCTGGTAATGAGGGTTACCACGAGCCGCCGGGACATCTGCGGACATCTTGGGACGTCTGCTGCCAGCACTACCAGTGCGTGTAGTGTGATCCTGCTGCTGGGGACGTCTTTGGGCGAGAAGTCCAAGGACGCGCTGATGGCGGGATGTTGACGGTCGCGAAGGTCACCTCGGGACAGGCCGCGGGGTACGCCAACTACCTGCAGGGCAAGGCGCAGGCACCGGAGCTGGGTGATTACTACCTCAAGGAGGGGGAGCGGGTCGAGGCGCCGGGACGATGGGCGGGCGGCGCGCGAGCGGTCGGTTGTGATCCGGCCCTGCCGGTTGACGGTCGCGAGCTTCGGGTACTGATGGCGGTCCGCCCCGATACCGGCGCGGCGATGCGTCGGGTTGGCGGGAGCGGGGAGGCGGTCGCGGCGATCGACGCGACGTTCTCCGCCCCGAAGTCCGTCAGCGCCGTGTGGGCGGTCGCGTCCCTGGAGCTGCGCGAGCGGATCGAGGATGCGCACGAGCAGGCGATCGACCGGGCGCTGCACTACGCGGGGGAGCACGCGCCGATGATCCGGGAGCGGCTCGACCAGCAGACGGTCATCCACGCGCGGCCTGTGGAGGTGATCGCGACGAGCTGGCGGCACACCACCGCCCGCGCCGTCGACGACCAGCCACCGGACCCGCAGCTGCACTCCCACGTCCTCCTACACGGCGCTGTGCGCTCCGATGGTCGGGTGGTCGCGATCGACTCGCGCTCCTGGCTCGTCCATCGCCGTGAGCTCGGAGCCGCGTATCGCACCGAGCTTGCCCGGGAGCTGGCGGGCCTCGGCTTCGAGATCAAGCGGGGCACGGGCCGTGGCGGGCGGTACTTCGAGCTGGCCGGCGTCCCCGGGGCGTTGGTGGATCGGTGGTCAAGCCGCCATCACCAGGTCAGGGAGGCGATCGACGCCCGCCTGCGCGAGAAGGAAGCAGCGCTGATGCAGGATGTCGCATCGGGCCGTCTGGAGGCCAAGGAGGCGTCGGCGCGGCTCGTGGCGCTGCGTCGCTCAGGGCGGTTGGCGCCGGCGGAGGACCGGTTGATGGCGGCGTCGACGCGAGCGGCGAAGGCGGGACTGGCGACCCGCGGGGATCTCGACCGCCACTGGGGTGATACCGCTCGGGCATTCGGGTTTGATCGGCGCGGCGTCGAGCAGCTCCACCGGGCCACGGTCGTGCCGTTGCGCTGCGCGGGGGATCAAACGCTGCTGGCGCGCCTGGTCGAGTTCGACGCGACGTTCCCCGACCGTGAGGCGCGCGCGGTCGCGCTGGAGGCCTCTGTCGGTACCGGGATGGGCGATGGCCTTGCGGCGCTCGATCGGCTTCGGTCTAGCGGGGAGCTGCTCGCGCTCGCGGATGGCACCAGCACCACCCGCGCCCATCGCGCGGGCGAGCGCCGTACGGTGACGCTCGCCGAGGGGCTTGCCGCGGGCAGGGTGGCGCCGATCCCGGCCGAGCTGACCGATCGCCAAGCGCTCGCGCTCGACGCGAAGCTGCGCCAGCAGGGCGCCGCGCTCTCCCCGGAGCAGCGTCGCGCGCTCCTGCTGGGTTGCTTTGATCGGCAGTTGGTGATCGTCGAGGGGCAGGCCGGGTCGGGTAAGAGCACCGTGCTCTCAGCGATCGCGCTCGCCCATCAGGCGGAGGGGCGTGAGATTGTGGTGACGAGCACCGCGGCGCTTGCCGCGCAGCGTCTCGCCGGCGAGCTTGCCGATGCGGGCGTCGACGCTTCCGCGTATTCGACGGCGGCGCTTGACGCCGCGGTTCGGAGCGGCCGGCTCGTGCTCTCACCCGCCACGACGGTGATCCACGACGAGGCGGCGCTTGCGTCCACCCGCGAGCAGCACCATCTCCTGCAAGCGGTCGAGGCGTCTGGTGCGAGGTTGATCGAGGTCGGCGACCCGAGGCAGTCCCAGGCGGTCGGCGCGGGCGGCTTATGGCCCGCACTCGAGCAGGTCGTCGATGCGAACGGCGCGCGGGTCGAGCTGACCCGCAACGTCCGCGCTCATGATCCCGAGGACCGGCGCGATCAGAAGCTGTTGCGCGACGGCGAGCACGAGCACGCGCTTGAGGGCTACGCCGCCCGCGGCCGGGTAATCCTGGAGCAGGATCGCCGCCACGCTGAGGACGCCGCGCTCGAGGCCGCGCACGCCGACCGACAAGCCGGGAAGCGCACGATCGTGATCTCGCAGGCCTCCAACGAGCACCTCGACGAGCTGAACGCCCGGGCGCAGGCGATCCGCGCCGAGCATGACGAGCTGGGTGAGCGTGGCGTCCCGGTTTCCGGCCGTCCGTATCGGCTCCACCCCGGCGATGAGATCCAGATCCGTCGCACGCTCTCTCACCCCGCGCACGGTCCGCTTCGCAACGGCCAGAGCGCAAACGTGGTCGACGCGCACGAAGATCCAGGATTGCTCACGCTCACGCTGCACGACGGCCGAGAGGTCGCCTTGGACGAGGAGCAGATCGCTCGCGCGGATATCCGCCTCGCGTATGTTCAGCACCCGTTCCTCGCCCAGGGGCTGACGAGCGACACCGCGCATGTGATCGTCGGTGAGCACGCGACCGCGGAAGGATCGTATGTGGCGCTTACCCGCGCCCGCGAGAGCACCCGCATCTATGCGAGCCATGAGCCGCTGGCCGATACGGGCGCCGCCGATGGCCGCGACGAGCTGGAAGCACTCGCCGAGCAGATCGGCCGCAGCGAGCCGGAGGTCCCGTCGATCCGCACTCCGCTCGCACACGAGCACGCCATCGCCACCGAACATGAGGAGACGGCAATGCCGCAAATGCGCGAGCACCACGCAACCAGCGAGCGTGATCCCAGCCAACGCGACCACGATGGCGAGCAGCGTCCGGGGGAGCACGTCACCGCTGTCCTCGGCCCCCAACCCGAGCCTGGCAACCCCAACCGTGAGGCATGGGATCGCGCCTCGACTGCGATCGAGCGCTACCGCTCCCGCTACGAGATCGACGACCCCGCCGCGCTCGGCCCCGAGCCACCAGCCGGCGAGTTCCAGCAGCGCCTGGACCGCCGCCAGGCGGCCGCCGAGATCCTCGATGCGCTCGACCGGCCTGTCCAACAACGAGGAGCGCTCGAGGAGCAGATCCGCAACACCCCCGGCCTCGCGCACGAGGAGCCTGAGCGCGACCGGACGGTGGGCTGGGAACCATGACCCACGCCTCGCCCCGGAGGATGCTCGTGCCCCCCGCCCCGCGGTCTCCCCAACACCGTGAGGCGACAGCCACATATCCTCTCGCGCGCGCGGAACCCTTCCCGAGCATGGATGCGAGGGCGATGCTTGGATTTCCGCGCGCGTGAAACTTGGTTGTTTCGTCAACCAACCTGGCCGACCCTCCCGGCGGCTGCCGCGCGCGACGCGCCAGCCGAGCACGGACGCTCGGCCCCACCCTCCGCGCGCGACCCCGACGCCCCGCACCCCAACCACGGTCTCCCCCTCAGAAGCCCAATGCCCCAGCCGCCCGCAGCTACACGGGAAGCGCACACCGAACGATCGCCCCCCGAACGGCGCCACGCGATGGCCTTGAGCCCACCGCACATGTTTGTCAGGCCCCTACGATCGACAACCGTCTGGGGTCGACACCGTGAGGCAGCTGGGGCTGCGACCGACCGCGAACAGCGCGTAACCACTCCATCAAAGGCCGGTCCTGCGGGACCGGCCCCAGCCGGCGCAGGGGAGTCATCTGCTTTCCGCTGAGCTCACGGTCCGGGCCGGCGTGACCCGACGACTGCTCGTGCGCGCGGATCCCCCAAGCGCGCCGCCGCTCTCAGGGGGATCATCGGAATGTCGCCATAGGAATGGCGAGCCCTGCTTCATCCCTCACGATTGCTTCTGCAGAATGCGATCGCGAGCGCTGCAGGTGCAGCAACGCCTAGCCACGAAGCCTCTGAAGCTGTGCGGACTCACAAGCGCGTCGCGGGTAGGCACGCCGACGGCGCTGTTTGTGAAAGCGCTCCGTCCCGACGAGCTGCGCGGTGAACGGCACGAGCGCAGCGATCAACTTCGGTGACCCTGACGGTCCCGACGAGAAACGCCGAGCCCCACGATCCCGGCCTCGCGGGGTCGCGCTGGTCATGGCCAAATTCATGAGCAATTGAACGGCAGTGTCGATCCGCGGTACACCCGATACGAGATGTTTTCAAGGACCCCGACAGTTCTCGCGCTCGCCGCGTCGGATGTACACGTGTGGCGGATCGCACTCGACGGTGACGGCGATCACCACGTGGCATCGCTGTCGGCGGCCGAGAGGGCGCGCCTCGAGCGTCGGCGCGGGAGGCAGCGCGATCGGTTTGCCATCAGCCACGGCGCGATGCGCCAGTTGGCTAGCCGCTACCTCGGGTCCGATGCCGCAGACGTACCAATGGAGGCTCGTTACGGGCACCAGCCGCGCGTAGAGGGGCTAGAGCTCAGTTTGACGCACTGCGACGATCTCGCACTGTGCGCCGTCGCGCTCGGACCGGTGGGTGTCGATGTCGAGGCGACGGCTGACGCGGACGACGACGATCTCGATCTGATGGCCGAAGCGACCTTGGCACCTGCAGAACTACGCATATTCCGCGACGCGGCTGACGAGGAGCGCGCGCATTGGTGGCTCCGATTCTGGGTGCGCAAAGAGGCGGTGCTGAAGGCCCGGGGTTTGGGGTTGGGCGATCACGCGTTATGTGAGCTGGATGTCTCGGGTGAGCGAACTGGGGAGCTGGCGATCGTCGATCTGGATATCGGGCCGGGCCACGTCGCGGCGCTTGCGGTCTCGCCGCGGACGTGCCGAGTGACGACTGGAGAGTGGGTGGATGAGTCGCGCTGATGTGCGGAGCACGGTGATTTCGGCGCTGGCAGCCAAGAGGCGGTGCGATCCGGGTGAGCTGGAGAGCGAGCTCCGCGCTGCCGGGCCGGAGTGCCCGTGCGATTCGCAGTGGCTCGTGAAGGCAGGCGTAGGGGCTGCGAGGGCGCTCGGGGTGAGGTTGCGACCGAGCGCGGCCGACGCCTGGGCGTTCAGGTCAGTCGAAGCGTTGACGACGTATCTTCATCGGCTGGTCGAGGGAGAGGAGGCGGCATGACTGACGCAGAGGCGGGAGGCCGGCTGCGGGCCGCCCGGGAGTACGTTGGGTTGGACGTCCGGGCAGCGGCGGCGGCGAGCGGTGTGACGGAGGGTGATCTGGCCACGATCGAGGCCGGGGATGCAGTGGCGGATGAGCTCACGCTGCAGCGTCTCGGCCGCGCGTACGGGGTGCGGTCCTCGTACTTCACCGAGCCGGAGGACGAGTTGCACGCGGAAGCGGTCGTCGTGCTCGGGCGGCTTGCGGGCGAGCTGACTGGTCACGACCGTGACGAGGCGCTGCGGTTCGCGGGGTATCTGCGGCATACGATCGAGGACTGATGGAATGGGGCGCGGCGCACCGCGAGGCGATGGTCGCCGCGTTCGACGCCCACGAGCAGCTCGGGATCGACACGTTCGGCTGGGTTGACGTGTTCGACGCCATGGTGGGCGACGGGTTGCGGCTCGTGTTCCGGCGGCTCGAGGGCTCGGCCGCGCTGTACCTGCCCGCCAGCCTCGGGGTTCCTGCGGGTGCGATTATCAACGCGCAGCATCCGCTGGCATTGCAGCGCTACAGCGCTGCGCACGAGTACGGGCACCACGTGTTTGGTCACGGCGAGCAGATCGACCACAACGCGGAGCCACGCGGGACCGGCGCTGCGCTGTCGAAGGAGGAGAAGCTTGCAGAAGCGTTCGCGGCGTGGTTTCTGATGCCGCCGGAGGCGGCGCAGTCCGCGCGCGAGCGGCTCGGGCTGACGGAGGTCCGGCAGCCGGCGGATGCATATGCGCTGGCGTTGAGGATGGGCACGACCTACAGCGCCGTCTGCACCCATCTGCCGAGCCTGAAGTTCGTCAACGGTCACCTCGCCGGCAAATGGCGCGAGATATCGCTGAAGACGATCAAGCTGGAGCTGTCGGCGACGCCGCCGTCGGGCGGGTGGCATAACGACTTATGGGTCCTCTCGACGGCCGACGCTGAAGAGGAGCTGGTCGTGCGCGCCGGCGATCGGCTGTTGATCGACCTTCCCGGATACGACATCGACGCTCTGCCCGCGGGCGCGAGCGCCGAGCTGCTCGCGCCGGCCGATCTGCTCGCGAGCGGCCGCTGGCAGGTCGACCTGCCAGCGACGATTGACGGCGGGCCGACCACGGTCGCGCTGCGGGATCCGTCGACGCGGGTGGGCTTCTCACTGATGGTGGAGCGGCCGCGGCTGGGGCGCTATCTCCGGAGAGTGGCGGCGAGGCAATGACCGGGTCCAGGTCGATCGACGCGGTCGGCGTCTCGGACGCCTGGGTGCTGGCCTGCCACGAGCTCCTGGGCTGCAAGGGAGGAGAGGCGAGCCATCTGGTCGTCCGGATGTCCGACCCGCTACCCGAGGACCCGAGCGTGCGACGCGCTGTCGATGAGCTGCTGGCGGGCGCTGATCATCAGCCGGTGGTGGAGGTGCGCAACACGATTTTTCCCGCTGCGCTGGCCGAGGAGTTCACCGACCCCGCCGAGCTGATCGCCGAGTATCTCGAGGACTACGAAACGCTCCAGCTCCTCGGCAGCCCGCAGGGGACCTATTTCGGTCGGATCTGCGAGTACCCCTATCCCGACGATTCCGTGACCCCACAGCTGGCCAACACCATCGCCAAGCTCAAAGAGGCGCGGGCCGGGACTCGATGGCGCGCGATCTACGAGCTCAACATCTACGCCGAGCATCGCGACAACAACAAGAAGCGCGGGTTCTTCCCGTGCATGGCCCACCTGTCCTTCCAGCTGGGCTGGGGGCGCGACGGGGTCGATCGGCTGGACTGCCTGGCGCTATATCGCTACCAGGACCTGATGCTCAAGGGCTACGGCAACTATCTCGGGCTCGCCGAGCTGCAGCGCTACGTCGCCGCCGTGACAGGATTTGTGCCGGGCGAGCTGACCGTGATCGCCGGTCACGCCCACCTGAGCCTCAACAAGCACACCCGCGCCGGCCTCGCACGGCTGCTCAAGGCGCCTCCGCCCTGAGCGCGAGGGCCGGTGGCGTGACGTCGTCCGGGCCTGGCATGCTGCCGGGGTGCAGCGCCGCGAGGATGTCTACAGCGCCTACTGGACCTTCGCTACGGAGCGCCAGCGAATCTTCGAACGGCGGCTCGCCGGGCAGCCGGGGCCGTGGACGGACGACCCGATTCTCGCTCGCTACCGGTTCACGAACGCGTTCAGGATGTCTGACCGCGTCACCCAGTTCTTGATCGCCGAGGTCATCTACGCCCACCCGGAGATGCCCCCCGAAGACCTGCTGGTCCGGATCATGCTGGCACGACTGTTCTCCAAGCCTGAGACGTGGCGTGCGATCGAGGATGGCCTCGGTCCGGTCGGCCGCTCGACGCTCCGCGATCGTCGGTTGCCGGCGCTGCTCGGTGAGCTGCACGCCACGGGGCCGATCTACACGAGCGCGTTCATCCTGTGCGCGACCCCGGCCTACGGCTACGACCGTAAGTACCTGAACCATCTGGCGCTGGTGCGCGACATGGTCCGTCAGCGGTTGCCGAGGGCGGTCGCCTCGGCGCGCCGGCTCAAGGACGTCTACGACGCGCTGCTGAGGTTCCCGCTGATCGGCCCGTTTATGGCCTACCAGCTGGCGATCGACATCAACTACTCAGAACTCGTGGACTTCTCCGAGAACGAGTTCACAATGCCGGGGCCGGGAGCGGAGCGCGGCATCCGCAAGGTGTTTCCGGCCGCCCACCGGCGTGAGATGCCGACGATCATCGACTGCATGGTCAACGATCAGGAGGCGGCGTGCGCGGCCCTGGGGATTGAGCGGCCGACGCTGTTCGGCCATCCGCTGCGCGCGATCGACTGCCAGAACCTGTTCTGCGAGCTTGATAAGTACGCGCGCGTGCGGTTCCCCGAGCTACGTTCAAACCGCATCCGAATCAAGGCACAGTTCTCCCCGTCGCCCGAACCGATCCGACTGTTCTATCCGCCGAAGTGGGGGATCAACGAGCGGCTACCGGCTCGGCTGCGACGCGTCGCAGCGGCATGACTGCCGGAAACGGCTCGTCTGGGAGCCGGACGCTCATCACGGTTGAGAGTTTAATCGCGAACAGCAGCGCGTCGGGCAGCCGCCGGTGAAGCAGTTCTTCGTCGCCGCGGGGTTCGGCGAACGCACCGACGATCTTGGTCAGATGCAGCGCATAGTGGCGGAGCTGCTGATCCTTGGCCAGCCCGAGCACGTCGGGGTGGTAGTGGCGATCATGCTCGGCTTGCACCAGCTGCAGCTCACGCCAGGTGCTGGCCTCGAGCGCGGCGCGATGGCCGTCGTAGCCGCCGGGGTGAGCCAGGATGTTGCGGGCCTCGATGTCGCCGAGGCGTTCGGCGTAGAGCTGGATCGGCGAGAACCCCGCGGCGAGCGCCTGGTCGCAGGCCAGCAGCCGAAGGTAGGCGCCAGCGTCGATCACCCAGGCGCGGTCGGCGATCTCGTTGTGCTCGACGTGATCGCAGAAGTTTGCCACCCCGGCCGCGACCGGCGCGACCCGCAACGCAAAGTCTTGAGCCCATGTGTTCATCGTCGTGCCTTGAAGGGTAGGCGCTGGTCCGGTCGGCTGGCTAACGATCATGAGGCGACGTCCGGAAGAACCTTGGCGACGGCCGCGGAGAGCTTGGCGACCGCTTTGCTCACGATCCTCGCTGCCGCGTCCGGGAGCTCGTCGCGATCGGCGTGGGCGGCGTAGTGATCGCGGAGCTCCTCGAGCGCGTCGGCGACCGCGGCGATCCCCGTGGCGGTGGCGGCCGCGGTGAGTTGGGAGACGTTGTCATAGAGGATCTCCACGCCAGCGGACACTTTCGGAGGCGCGTCGCGGCCGGCACCGGCGAGGTCGCCGAGAACCTGCCGCCAGTCCGCGATCGCCGGGTCGGTGGCCGCGGTGCCGGGGAACGCCACGGCCGCGGCCATCGCCAGAAGCCGCGTCGGCTCCTCGACGAGCAGGTCGACGACCGGGACCGCGACCCTGGGCACCGTGCCCTTCCACAGGGCGATCGCCGAGAACGTCACGAGCCGTCCCGTCAGCGTGTCCGCGTTCAGGCCCGCCCGGATCGTCTCCTGGAGTCGGGCGAGTTCAGCGACGTTGACCGGCCACCAGTACTGCATCTCCTGCTTGCGGAAGTAGCCGGTGCTGTCCAGGTAGCGCTGGCCGTCGCGCTCGGTGAGGCTGAACTCGGCCAGCGCGAACGCCGGGAAGGAGCCGCGCCCCAACGGCCGCGGGTCCTCGCGGCGGCGGCCGGTCTCGCTCGGATCGATTAGCGCGATGAGCGCGCGGCTCGAGTCCTCGCGCTCGTTGAGCATCTGGATCGCGCGCTCGACCTGATCGCCCCAGCGGCGGTAGATCCGCTCGCCATGGTTGAACGGCAACAGGTCGCGCGTGACCAGTTCGGAACGCTCGCGCTGCCACCAGTCGACCAGGCCCGTCAACCACTCCTGAGGATCCTCGACGGAGACCTCGGGCAGCTCTGGTGGGGGTGTCGCGGCATCGGACGGGTCAGCAACCTCGCAGACCAGGTCGCGCAGCGGCTGGCCGGCGCGAAGCTCGAACAGCGCATGGAGGCGGGCGTACGCGCGATGAGTGTTGGGCGCTGCGATCAGCGTCTGATCGCTCGGCGGGCCGGTGTCTCCGAGCCACAGCGGCACGACCGGGCTCTCGTCGTGCAGCGCCCGCTGTGTGTACGGGCCGGCGCCCTTGAACGTCACGATCTGGGCGTTGCGAGCCGTCGGAGATCCGATCAGCATGATCGCCCGCATCGTCGGCGCGTCCACGTTGAAGTGCCCGGGCGACGAGATCACCAGGATCCTGCGTGCCGGCGCGGTCAGCTTCCGCGCGGTGGCGAGGTCCCAGTACATGCTGCTCTCGTGCTTGTGACCGTGGAGCACGAGCTCGATACCGTAGTCCTGGAGAGTCTCGCGCACGAGGCCGAGGTTGACCAGCGCCTCAAATGGCTTGCGTTCCTCACGGGTGGAGACCGGCAGGAGCTGATGGTGCAGCACCGCTACCCGCAGCCGGGTGTCATCGTTCAGGTGGCGAGGGAGCCGCTGCTTCTCGAAGTAGGCGCCGAGCGCTTCGATCTGTGAGCGGGAGATCCTCGGCATGTCGTGCTGGCGCAGCCTCCGTAGCTCGTTCATCAGCTCATCGCGACCCGTGCCGAGCGGCCCGAGCGCTTCGCGCCATTTCTCCTCGGTCATCGCGCCGCGGGGCGCGGCCAGCACGCCGCAATAGTTGCTCGTGTTCAGCGCCACCACCAGCACGTTCTCCGTGCTCGCGACATGCGGTTGCAGCGGCGCCTCGCCAGTCAGCGCGCCGGTCTGCGCGTCGAAGTCGATTCCGTCCAATAGCGGCGTCACGCATCCCTGGGCGCGGGTGGCGTTGAGAAATCCCTCGTAGCGGGGAAGCGTCCCCGGCTCCTCGTTCCAGACGACATCGTGGTTGCCGGGGACCACCACGATCCTGGCTGGGTCGTCGGGCAGGATGTCCGCCCGCTCTGTGAGCAGCGTGGTGAACGCCGCAAACCCGCTTGGATGCGCCCGATACGCGAGATCGCCGCTGACGATCGCAACCTCGGGCTTGCCGTTGTCCTTGACGAATCGGCCGAGCGCGCGGAGCGTGCGTTTGAAGACCGTCTGGGTTGTCTCGAGGTCCGGCTGGGTCTCGAGAACCTCCTTCTCGTCATCGAGCGTCTGGCCGGGCGAGACGTCCCCGAGATGCGGATCGGACATGTGCAGGATCCACGGCGAGGCCACGGTCAGTCTCCCTCCAGCTCGTGCAGCATCGCCGCCACATAGTCACTGGTGCTCGGAACATCCGTCGCTTCGGCCTGCCCCTGCCGCGCCAGGGTCGGCGCCTGCGCCTCGATCGTCCAGGTGGCGATCCGCGCCAGCCGGCGACTCGCGCCGACACGCAGGCCCCGCAAGACAGCGGCCAACGCGCCGGCAGGCAGCGCGCGACGGAGATCGAGGCGGTCCGATTCCAGGGCATCCAGCCAGCCGCTCGCGTCGACGACCGACTCGAGCTGCGAGACGGTGACCCCAAGTTCCTCGCGTCGATGGTGGACGAGTTGACCGAGGGTCTCGGCGCCGGCCAGCGCGAGCGCCGGTTGCCAAAAGCGATATGCCAGGCTCGCCTGGTCGTCCTGGTGGAGCAGGCGAGGATCGCCGTCATCGAGCGTTGGCGGGCCGACAGGCAGCCCGTCGGGGAAGACCCCCGCCCCGCGCGCCACCTGCGCCAGAGCGTCCAATCCGGCGCGCTCTCGCTCGCCGAGCACCGCGGCAATTTCCGCGATCTGCTCCGGCAGCGCGGTCCCGAAGTTCCAGACCTGCGCCATCGCGGGATACCCGAGGAGCTCGGGCGCCAGCAGCAGGTCCCACTCGGTCGCGAGATGGACATCGCCACTCACAGGAACGACCGTCAACGCGTCCTCCGACATCCGGCGCACCACGGCTGGGAGCAGCTCATCGACTTGGAAATCCGAGAGCAACACGACCGAGCCAGCGGCCACCTCAGACTGCCACGAGCCTCTGGCCTTACTCATCATCATCTTCGTACGTGATATCGACGACGATGTTCAAGACCCGGTCACGCTCCTGCTCGTTCTCGGTCAGACGCGACACCAGCTCCCCGACCCGTCGCTGCTCGTTGACCACCGTCCCGACCGAGCAACCCACCGCCGCAGCGATGCTCGCGACGCCCTCGGTGGCGCTTCGCTGCAGGATCGTAAGCTGACGCGTGCTGAGCTCGGCCACGATCGTTCGGGCAAGATCGCGCAGGAGCACCTCCTCCTGCACCGGCGCCACGGCCGGTGTCGACGCTGACTCGTCCTCGTGCTCGACGAACTCCGTCTCCCCGAGATCAAACCGGCCCGCCAGCGCCCGCATGATCAGCCCCGGGGTCAGCGCCGCCGGCACACGCGACAGCAGGCCGCTCACGAACCGGCGCAGCTCGTCGATCTCGAGCACCGGCGAGAGCTTGTTCGCCGCCGCCCTGTATCGGATCACCACAAAATCCCCCAGGGCCCACGCATGCGCGATCAGCACACGGTCATCTCCAGCCCATAGGGCGACCTCCGCCAGGGAGTCGGCCGACACATACCAGCGGTCCTGTGCGCGCGCCGCATCACGAACGAGCCGAAACCACGCCTCGTCCTCAAGCAACGCGACCACGCGCCGGTACAGATTGTGCGCCTGGCTACGGTCCTTGCTGTTGATCAAGTGGTGCCGCAGTGAGCGTTCGGCCAGTCGCCGCAGACCTCCGGCCGTGCGCGCCCTATCTAGCAGCAACTGCATGTGGCCCTGCCCAAGCAGCCGCTCCGTGTACCAGCTCTGAAACAGCTCATCCGCCGCCTCTTCGTCCCACTGACCGTAGGGAGCGAAACTCGGAGGCAGCAGCCGCCTGCGGACCACGCCACGCACCACCGACCGCAGCTCATCGACCAGATCGCCAGGCAACTCGCCGGCGCGCACCAGGGGGCGCAGCTCGCTGAGGCGCTCGTCGGTCACGGCATGTCCTCGTCGACGAAGAACAGCACCTGCTCAAGGTAGTGGCGCGGAAGCGGCCCGATATTCCGCGCCGCCCCGGCGTCGCTTGCCGCGACACGGATCGGAGGGCGCAGCACCCATCCGTCTGCAGTGAAGTCCGCCATCGCCGACCGCGGCACCGAGACCCCGTCGGTCCGCGTCGTCGAACGGCCAGCGACCCGGACGTGCCGGCCGATCACGGCGGTCACCACACACCACCGCATGCAGTCCTTGGCAGAGAATCCGGTCACGCTGTCATGCAGGTACAGCACATCGCCGACTGCGATCATCCGCGCTCCACAGGTGCATTCACCGCGGACAACCACGCGCGGGCGCGGGCGCGGGCGCCCGCGGCGGGGCGGGACGACGGATGGCGCTGCTGGTGCGCATCGGATGCCCCATACGCTGGCCGCGGCTCTACTCCTTCCCGGCCACGGCGCTCACGCGGGCAGACACGCAGCGGGAAACTCTCCGCCGCGGTCTGCGGCACGATGGGACGGGATGCGTATCGCGGAGGTGACGATCGAGCACTATCGAGGTTGGCGCGACGCGGTGTCGTGGCGCCCAGGCCCGCAGGCGCTCGTAGTCGGCCCGAACAACGCCGGCAAGACCGCGCTGCTCACAGCGATTGATCTCGTGCTGAACCCGTATCGCGACGCTTACCGCGATCGGTTGACCGTATGGGACTACCCGGACTGCGATACCTCCGAGCCGGTCGAGGTAACAGTGATCCTGGATGCTCTCTCCGACGAGGACCGCGACCATTTTGAACCGTATCTCGAGGGTCGTCGCGACGACGGCAGCTTCGGCGGCTGGGACTCGCCCGAAGAGGAGTTCGACCATGCCGAGCTGATGTTGCGCGTTCAGTTCCGGGGCGCCTACAGCGAACCGTCACGCGCGTTCTTTGCACGGCCCGAGGCGAGCGAAGCGCCGGTTCGGCAGGCCGACAAGATCCGGATCGGGTGGCAGTACGTCGCGGCCGGGCTTGAGCCCGAGCACGAGCTCGCGTTCTACTCAAACTCGGTGCTGTCTCGCTTATTTGAGCGTGCGGACCTCTCGGGGCCGCTCGACCAGATCCGCGCGGCGATCGACGCCGCGAAAGGTCCACTGCTCTCCCAGCCGACGGTGGCCGACGCGCGCAAGACGCTGCAGCAGTCCGCACAGCGGCTGGGACTCGCGCCCCCTGGCGACCCGCTCGACCTCGCGGTGGCCGGGCTGACCGATCGGCGCGTGCTCCAAAGCCTTCAGCTGGTGATGCTCAGCGGGCGCTCGGCGGCGCACCTGCCGCTCGCCTCCCACGGCCGCGGCGTTCTGCGAGTGCTTCTGCTGGCAGCGTTGCTTCAGGGCGCCCGAGCCGATGGCGGGAATCTGATCCTCGCCGTCGAGGAGCCCGAGCAGAACCTCGAACCCATCAATCAGCGCCTGGTCACGCGGTCGCTGCTGTTGGCCGAGGATGCCGGGGCGCAGCAGGTGTTGCTGACGACCCACTCGGCCGAGGTCGCGGGAGCGGTGCCGCTCTCGCACTTGCATCTCGCACGGGAGGCGAATGCCGGCGCCGAGCTGCGCGCGCTTCGTGACGCCGAGCCGGCCCAGCACAAATTCTTCGAGCTGCACGCACGCGCTGCACTCGTCGATGGTCTGTACGCCTCGGTGATCGTCCTCGTCGAAGGGCCGACCGAACGTGGCGCGCTGCCGGTCCTGTGGACAAAGCACCGGCTCGGCAACGGTCTTGACGAGCAGCGCATCGAGCTCGTCGACTGCGAGTCGATCGACAAGATGCCGAGCTTCATCCGGTTCTTCCGCGCGCTCGGGATCCCAACGGTGGCGCTGGTCGACACCGACAAGCCCGCGAGCGTGGCCGCGGTGCAGGCAGCAGGCCCCGATGTGCTGCTGCGCTGGACCGCCCACCAGGACTGGGAGGGCGTGCTCGCCGCCGAAGCCGCCACGGCCGAGCTCGCGGGCGCGCTCGAAGAATGCCGGGCGATGCTCGGACCGTGGAGCGACCACGCCGACCAGCTCCGCGGATGCCTCACGTGCGGGGTAGGCCAATCGAACCACCTTGCGTCTGCAA
Source organism: Solirubrobacteraceae bacterium (assembly GCA_050999075.1). GTDB lineage: Bacteria > Actinomycetota > Thermoleophilia > Solirubrobacterales > Solirubrobacteraceae > Palsa-465. The sequence continues at coordinate 6,987 of JBPCPO010000027.1, read as the reverse complement.
ACGACATCCCGACCCTGATCGCCGGCTACCAGGACATAGACGCGCGCGCAGCGCTGGCGTGTCTGCTCCGCGGGAAGTCGGGGATCGACTTCAAGAGCCCGCTGTACGCGCGCACGGTCGCCAGCCGATTGACGGTCGCGCCGCCGACCGTGGTCGCGATGATCGAGCACGTGCACCGGTTCGCGGCGGGCGATGCCTCGAGCGCCGGCGTATATGACCTTTGATCCCGACCAGGAGGCCGTGCTCGCCGACCCGCACGAGAGGCTGTTGATCGAGGCGCCGCCAGGGTCGGGGAAGACGCGAACGGCGGTCACGCTGATCGGCCGCGACATCGATCAGGGGGGCGTCGGAGGCACCCAACGGGTGCTGGTCCTCACCTTCAGCCGCAACGCACGAGCGCAGCTCGATGGCTACGCCGCCGAGTTGCTCACCCCAGACCAGCGTGTGCGCGCGGAGATCACCAACTACCACTCGTGGTTCTGGGGGAAGGTCAGCCAATACCGATGTTCACTCGGCCTCCCGCTCGACCTCGAGCTCGCGACCGAGGCGCAGCGCAACGCGGACGTAGCGGCCGCGATGCAAGCCGCGGTAGTCGCCCGAGCCCCTCGCGACCGCCGGCAGGTCTCCGACTACAGTCGCTCCCTCGAGTACGAGCTCCCAGGAGGGCGGCCCGATCGCCTCAGCGAACCGCGGCCGCGCAACGCCGAGGTCGCCGAACAGCTACGTGAGCTGCACATCCGTAGTAGCCGGATCCACTACGACGACCTCGCCTACTACACATGGCTGCTGCTCAGCGGCTCCCGCACGCTCCACCAGCTCTGGCGTCACAAATACCCCGTGATCGTGCTCGACGAATACCAGGACACCTCGCCGCTCCAGGCGGCGATCGTGAACAAGCTCGCAGGCAACAGTTCTCGGGTGTACGCGTTCGCCGATCCGCTGCAGCAGATCTACGAGTGGCGCGACGCATCGAAGCGGCGCCTGGACGAGTTCCGCGAGCAGCATCCGTCAGAGCATCGGCTGCGGACGCTTCATCGCTACCGCGATCGCCCAGCACTACAGACCTGGATGCAACAGGTGCGCGACGTCCTCCTCGATGACGCTGCTGTGGTGAGGGCCGATCGCCCACCTGAGGTCCAGGTCACCCGCTACGACCCGGCCCAACCGGAGCGCAGCAAGGTCTGGGGCGCCGAAGCACGTGAGCTGTGGCAGCTCGATGATCCGATCGCGCGTGCGTTCCGCGACGCGCACGTGCAGACGATCGCGGTGCTCACCCGTCGCCGCGAGCAGCTCAGCGTGCTCGAACGCCATCTGACCAAGAACTTTCGCTGCGGCCGGCTGCGCGCCCGTGACGATGGGCTTGACTTCGCCGTGGAGTGGGTCGACGGCTACGCGACCGCGGTCACGATCGAGCACCACGCCCAACGGCTCTTGCGCCTCGCACAAGCTGTCGTTCCACGACACCCGCACCTCGATCTCCACGAGCGCGTCGGCGCGAACGGGATCGACACCGCGCGCCTTCGCGAGCCACGCCGAACCCTCGCCGAGGGAATGACGAGGCTCGCTGAGGGGTGCGAGTCGGTCGCCGACTCGTTCCGCGCCGCCCAGGATCTCATCCGCCTGGCCTGCCACCAGCAGGACCGCCGCGCAATCGACTGGGACACGCTCTACGCGGTGCGGCACGTCCTCCAGGCACCCGCGCACCTCCCGGACGACGAGGCGGGCGAACGCGCGAGGGCGCGCGTTCGCCAAGCGCGTTTTCGCTCAGCCCCTGCACCGCGCCGAGGGCTATACCTGCTCTCCTGCCACGAAGGGAAAGGCAAGGAGTTCGACTTCGTCATCCTGCCGCACGTCTCGACCGCCAACTTCAAAGACGACGAGGAATCACGTCAGCTGCTCTATGTATCGCTGAGCCGCGCGCGACAACGGATCCTCATTCGCCTCGCGCAGGGCGACGCGCCTGCGATCTGCCAACGCCTCGGACTCGGATGAGTCGTCGAACGCACCGCTCGATGATTACGGTGCGGCGGGGCATGATGCCACCGATGATGGCTCTAGCGGGCCTGCAGCGCCCTCGATCGCATTCTGGAGAAGCAATCGTGAGGGATGACGCAGGGCTCGCCATTCCTTTGGCGACGACGCGATCGTCCCAGTCCCGGTTCCCTTGGGCCGCGCCGCGCTTTGGGAATCGCCTGGGAGCCAGCGTGAGGGTCGGCTGCGCTGCTCCGCGATCCCTGGCGCTCTGGCGCGCGCTGATTGGCGCGGAGGACCAGTTGGCGTGGGATCGGCGGAGGAGTCCGGATCTCTGACCGTTGGTTTCCCGGACCTGCGGGCCATGATTCAGAGGTAGGAGCCGTTCATCGACCGATCCAGGTCTACGATCTGGTCGATGAGAGCGCCGAAGCTGCTTGAACGCCGGGCGTTTGGTGAACGACGAGGATGGCCGCGGGCCGGTGAGTGACCGCGACGGGGAGGTTCTGGCGTTCGCGGCGGCGCACCGACTTGTTCTCGCCAGCCACATTCATATCCTGCTCAAGACCAGCGAGCGTGATGCGCGCGGGCGACTTGCGGCGCTCGAGGAGGCGGGGTTGGTCAGGCACGAATGCGCGTTGCACTCCGAGCCGCGCTGCTATCAAATCACCCGCTCGGGGCTGGTGGCAATCGGCAGCGACCTTCCGCCACGACAGCTCGACCTTCGCTCCTACCGTAAGCACGTCGGCGTCGCGTGGCTCTGGCTCGCGGCTCGTGACGGAGTGTTTGGCGAGCCGGATCGGGTCTTGTCCAAGCTCGAGCTGCGCTCGCTTGACCGGACTCGGACGGTCCCAGAGCGACCCGAGGGGCGCAGCGAGTCAGGGACGTTGACCCTCGACCCCGACGAGCCGCCATTTGGTGTGAGCGTGCATAGCAGCGCCCCGGGCGTCGCGCCACGGTTGCATTACCCGGACCTGATGGTGATCACCGAAGGCCACCGGATTGCGATCGAGCTGGCGCTCTCGATGAGCGGCCAGCGCCGGGTGGAGCAGGTCCTGGAGGGGTATCGGGCCGAGCCGAGCATTGCCGTGGCTCTGTATCTCGTCGATGACGATCTCGTGTCCCGGAGCATCCGCACCCCGGCCGCGGCGCTGGGGATCTCCGATCGCATTCATGTGCAGGGCGTGCAGTTCGCCGGAGCTGGAGGCAAGCGTGGCGCGCCACCGCCGATGACGGGGAGCGAGCCTGCGACTACGCGTTGACCAGCCCGAGCGCGATGCGGGCGATACCCAGGATCGGCGGCAGGACGTAAGAGTACGGGTTAGGCGCGAATCTAGGAATCGGTCAATGCTCGATGTCGCCCGTGCGCCGAGTGATCCGCTGGCTAGCTTTGTGGTGGCGGTAGCGCATGTTGATTGGCGAGAGCAAGAGGATCAGCCCTGCGACGATGAGGATCCAGTCCACCGACCAAAGCTATCCGGCGACTCAATTGTTCCAGGAGCGCTGACGATTTCCCGGATCGCCGACTGAACGATCGTTGCCGTGCTCGAGCGGCCGGAAGGGCGCGTGTCGAGTACCTTGGGTCGGTCACGGCTGACTCCGGTTCCATGTCCTCTTCTACGCTCGATGCCGCTGCACTCGAGGCTTTGATCGGCCGGCGGATTGTCGTGTCCGGCCATTTCGTCGGGCCGGTCACGCTGGATGGGGTCGAGGACTTGGGCGACGCGGTTTCGCTGCGTGTCCGCGCACCGGATGGCCGGCTTGACGAGACGGTCCTTGGTCTCGGGGAGCTGGGGGCGGGCGCGGTCGAGCCGGCGGACGAGGGCGTGCGCCTGGTGGATGGGAACGAGCTGTTCGATCTGGTCGAGTCCAAGCGGATCGAGCTGGCGTACGCCCACGATCCGAACTTCGCGGTTTCGATGTCGGGGGTGCGGGGGCTGCCGCATCAGATCATCGCGGTGTATAAGCACATGCTGCCTCAGCCGCGGCTTCGGTTCGTCCTCGCGGATGATCCGGGGGCGGGGAAGACGATCATGGCGGGGCTGCTGCTCAAGGAGCTGCGGCTGCGGATGGTCGCCGATCGCGTGCTGATCCTGTGCCCGGCGCCGTTGACGGTGCAGTGGCAGGACGAGCTGTATGACAAGTTCGACGAGCCGTTCACCCTGGTGGACTCCCATCAGGTGAGGTGGCAGCTCGGTCAGACGCCGTGGCTCGAGCACGATCGTTGTATCGCGTCGATCGATTTCGCCAAGCGCGACGAGGTGCTGCCCGACCTTCTGCGCTCGGACTGGGATCTGGTGATCATCGACGAGGCGCACAAGTGCTCGGCGGCGTCGCGCCACGATCCCGTGGAGGACCGCGAGCGCCTGGATCGCACCAAGCGGTACACGCTCGCGGAGGAGCTCTCGCGCCGCTGCGAGCGGCTGCTGCTGCTGACCGCGACACCGCATTCCGGGGACCGCTCGCGCTTTCACAACTTCCTGCGGCTGCTCGACCCCGATCAGTTCGCCGTCGACCAGCTCGCGGCCGAGCAGATCAAGGCGGACGACTCTCCGTACTTTCTGCGTCGCGACAAGGAGAAGCTCAAGGACGAGCACGGCAACCCGCTGTTCGTGCCGCGCGACGTGCTGACCCAACCGTTCGAGCTCGGGCCGGGAGAGCTGCGTCTATACGAGGCGGTGACCGAGTACATCCAGGAGTTCCTCGGCGGGCGGCCGGGCCGGCGTGGTAATGCGATCGCGCTCGCGCGCACGGTGCTGCAGCGCCGTCTGGCTTCAAGCCTCGGCGCGATCCGCTCCTCGTTGCGTCGGCGCGCGGACCGGATCGCCGAGCGCCTTTCCGAGCTCGAGTCCCTGCCGCCGGGCGAGCGGGCGGCGCGTCTGCGGGAGTTGCGCCTCGCTGAGCCGCTGGAGGACTCAGAGCAGGAGATCGACGACGCGACCGAGGACGACGAGCAGGCCGCGGTCGAGGGCGTCGTCGTCGCCGAGACGCTCGATCAGATGCGAGTCGAGGTCAAGGCGCTCGAGCACCTCGTCGTCCAGGTTGACGGGCTGATCGCCGGGGAGGAGCCCGAGGCCAAGCTCGACGCGCTGAAGAACTGCCTGGCGAAGGCGGAGCTGGCGGAGCTCCGCGACGGCCGCGGGAAGCTGTTGATCTTCACCGAGCACCGCGACACCCTCACCTACCTGGAGCGCAACCTGCAGGCGTGGGGTTACAGCACGTGCTCGATCCACGGTGGCCTGCCGCCGGTGGAGCGAAAGCGCATCCAGCAGCAGTTTCACCAGGAGCGCCAGGTGTGCATCGCGACCGAGGCGGCGGGCGAGGGGATCAACCTGCAGTTCTGCCACCTGATGGTCAACTACGACCTGCCGTGGAACCCGGTGCGCCTGGAGCAGCGGATGGGGCGCATCCACCGCATCGGCCAGGAGCACCGCTGCGTGGTGTTCAACTTCTGCGCGTCCAACACGATCGAGGGGAAGCTGCTGGGTCGACTATTCGAGAAGCTCGAGGCGATGCGCGCGGACCTCGGCGAGCGCGTGTACGACGTGATCGGCCAGGTCCTCTCCCACGGCGGTCTCGATTTCGAGCGGCTGCTGCGGGAGGCGCTGATCGCCCCCGAGCAGGTCCGAGCCGGGGAGCGCGAGATCGCGGCGATCGACCCGCAGGCCTACAGGGCGTACGAGGAGGCGATCGGGATCGCGCAGGCGACCAAGCACGTCGACATGAGCTGGGTGACCGAGCGCGATTGGCGCTCGGAGGAGCGCCGGTTGATGCCCGAGTTCGTCGAGCAGCTGTTCGGCCGCGCCGCCGGTCGGGTCGGTCTGCGCCTGGAGGCGCGCAAGGACGGTGAGCACCTGTTGCGCGCCGAGCACGTCCCACGCGCGCTGCGAAGCGACCGGCTGGCGGCGGTCAAGCGCCTGGGGCCCGCGCAGGACCACTACCTGAAGCTCACCTTCCGCAAGGAGGTCCGCCAGCGCGCCGAGCACGAGGACGCGGTGCTGCTCTCCCCCGGCCATCCGCTGTACGCCGCGAGCATCGAGGCGATGCGCGAGCGGCTGCGCGGCGCCGAGGGCGGCGCCGCGCCGTTCCTGGCTCCGTGGGTCACTGACCCCTATGCGATCCACTTCTTCACCTACGAGGTGCACGGCATGGACCTGCGCGGTCAGCCCGAGCAGGCGTGGGCCGAGCTGGTCGCGGTCGTCGAGGGCGACGACGGACCTGATCTCGTCTCCCCCGACGTGCTCCACGATCTCACGCCGGCGGAGTTCGCACCACGCGAGCTGGACGCCCCCGATCCTGAGGAGCTGCGCCGTGCCACCAACCACGTCCGCGCGGTCGTGCAGATCGCCGAGCGCCGCCGGGTCAGCGAGGAGCGCGCCAAGCAGGCGAGGCTGCGCTCGGAGTACCTGCGAACCGCGATGGACGCCGAAAGAGATGCGCTCCAGCAGCGGTGGTCCGCGCTCGAGGAGCGGGTCTACCGCGGCGAGGACGCCGCGCGCCTCGCGCGCGACGAGGCCGAGCGCCGCCTGCAGGAGCTAGAGCGCCGCCGCGAGGACAAGCTGCGGGCGTTTGAGGGGCTCGGCGTCGTGCGCCCCGGACCGGTGTCCTACGTCGGTACGGCGCTTGTGGGACCGCCGGTTGGGGAGGACGAGGGGCTAATGCGCCCGATGCGCGAGGACTCCCAGGTCGAGCTTGCCGCGATCGCGCGCGCGATGGCCGCCGAGCGCGAGCAGGGCCGCCGGGTCGAGGACGTCTCGCACTTCCGCGACGGTCGTGGCTTCGATCTGCGCTCATGGGTGGAGCAGCCCGACGGCCGCGTCAGCGACGTGCGACGGATCGAAGTCAAGGGCAGATCGGTGCCACGCGGCGACGTGTCGCTGTGCCGCACCGAGTGGATCGCCGCGCACCGCCACCGCCAGTCGTTCTGGCTCTACGTCGTCTACGCCGCAGGGTCGAGCAGCGAACGGCTGCTGCGCGTACAGGATCCCGCAGCAGCGCTCGGCGATCGGGTGCAGG
>JBPCPO010000002.1:0-13740 GCA_050999075.1 Solirubrobacteraceae bacterium | reverse complement strand
TTTTTTTTTTTTTTTTTTTTTTTTTTGTTTTTTTTTTTTTTTTTTTTTTTTTTTTTTTTTTTTTTTTTTTTTTTGTTTTTTTTTGTTTTTTTTTTTTTTTTTTTTTTTTTGTTTTTTTTTTTTTCTTTTTTTTCTTTTTTTTGTCTTCTTCCCTCTTTCTCTTCCGTGCCCCCCCCCGCGGCCCGGAGGTTGCTAGGACTACCTCGGTGGTAATCGTCGGCACCGTGGGGGCGCGATAGCTTTGGGCCATCGCCGTAACGACCGCATCCGCAGACGGGATCACCGCCAGGGCACCGGTGGGTGAGCTGCTGCGAGCATGGCGCCGGCGGCGCAGCCTCAGCCAGCTCGAGCTGGCGTTGAACGCTGACGTCTCCAGTAGGCACGTCAGCTTCCTGGAAACCGGACGCGCGCGGCCCAGCAGGGAAATGGTGCTGCGTCTCGCCGAGCAGCTCGAGATTCCGCTCCGGGATCGCAACGGACTGCTGCTCGCCGCCGGCTACGCGCCGGTGTATGCGCAGCGCCCCCTGGAAACCCCGGAAATGACCCCCGTTCGCGAGGCGCTCGACCGCTTCTTACGGGCTCACGAGCCCTACCCGGCATTGGTCCTCGACCGTCACTACAACCTGGTATCGGCCAACGACGCGATCAGCCTGCTCACCGACGGTGTCGCACCAGAGCTGCTCAAGCCGCCCGCCAACGCGCTGCGTCTGACGCTGCACCCGCTCGGGATCGCTCCGCGGATCATCAACCTGCGGGAGTGCAGCGCCCATCTGCTGCACCGGCTGCGACGGCAGGCGTCGATCACCGCCGACGCCGAGCTCGAGCGCCTCCACGACGAGCTCTCGACCTACCCCGGAGTGGCTGTGCAGGCGCCGCTCGACGGGATCCTCGACAGCGGGATCGTGCTGGCGATGCGATTGCGAGACGGTGACGGGGAGCTCGCGTTCTTCAGCACGATCTCGACCTTCGGCACTCCCGTCGACATCACGCTCGCCGAGCTCGCGATCGAGGCGTTCTATCCCGCCAACGCCCACACCGCCAACCGTCTCCTGCAGAGCATCGGCGCCGAAGCCGTCGCGGAGAAGGATGCGTGAGGAGACCGGCATCGCGGCCAGCGGCCAGCGGCCAGCGGTTCAGCCGGGAGCGCGCGGGGCTGATCGCGGCGATTCGCCGGTCGCGAGGCCCGGAGACGGGGGTTACAGCACGAACGTCCGGCATTTTCACGACGTTTGTGCTCTCAGCCCCGCCCGGGGAGGCTAAGAGCACAACCCCTCCGCGGAGGGCCGACGGTTGTGCTGTAAGCCCCGGTTCTGTCGCGCGTCTGCCTCCCCGCAGTTTCGCCAGCGCCGCGTACAGCCACCTGCTGGTGGCCAGCTTCGGGCTCCTGCGGCGCTCCGGTTCATCATCTTCGGGCCCTGGCGCTGAACGCGCCACACTGTTGGGGCCCCCCACGACCGCGACCGGTCTTCGCCCCCATGCCACCCTCCGCTCACGTCCTCGTCACGTCCTCCGCGAGCCCCGACATCCGCCGGGCGATAGCGGACGCGCTCGCGGGCACGGCCACTGTGAGCTACCTGGTGGACCTGCCGGCGGCCGAGCGGGCGGGGGCACTGGACCGCGCGAATGCGGTGCTGTCCTGGAACCTGGCCGGCGAGCTGAAGGGCTCCGAGGAGCTCGCCCGGCTGGGATCGACGGGCTTGATCCAGCTCTGCTCAGCCGGGGTCGATCACGTTCCCTGGCCGCAGATCCCCACCGGGACGCCCGTCGCCTCCAACCTCGGCGGCTATGCGGAGCCGATGGCCGAGCACGTGCTGGCGATGGCGCTGGCCCTGGCCAAGCGCCTACCCCAGAACCATGCCGGTCTGGCGCGCGGGGAGTTCGACCAGGAGACCCTCAACCGCGCGATCCATGGCTCCGTGGTCGGGATCCTCGGGTTCGGAGGCATCGGTCACGCCTGCGCCGACCTGTTCCAGGCGCTCGGCGCGCGCATCCACGCGATCAACCGCTCGGGACGTACCGATCGCGAGGTCGAGTTCATCGGCGCTCCGGCCGATCTCGACCCGGTCCTGGCGGTCGCCGACATCCTGGTCATCTCGATCCCGATGACCCGGCAGACTCGCGGGATGATCGGTGCCCGGGAGCTGGCGCTGATGAGGGCCGACGCCATCCTGGTGAACGTTGCCCGCGGCGCGATCGTCGTCGAGGACGCGCTCTACCGGCACCTCTGCCGCCACCCGAAGTTCTCGGCCGGCATCGACGTGTGGTGGGGAGAGCCGTTCGAACCCCACTCGTTCTCCACCCGCCATCCCTTCCTCGAGCTTCCGAACGTGATCGGCTCGCCCCACAACTCGCCTTTGACTCCCGGCGCCCTGGTGGAGGGCGCCCGGCGAGCGGCCATGAACGTAGCCCGCCACCTCCGGGGTGAGCCCGTCACCGGCCTCGTCGACCGCTCCGACTACACCCCGTCCGCCGACTCGCCGTAGGCGCTCTCCGAGCGCCAGCAGACCCACACGACGTGGCCCGTCACCGCCGGCAGGCGTTGTGCCCGCCACGCGCCGGCGCGGCCCTGCGGCCAGAGGATCGGTGACTCCAGCCGGCGCGGATCGTAGCGACGGGCGTCTCCGAGCGCCTTGGCCAGCGCCTCCTTGCTGCACCATCGCGAGGCAAGCTCGTCATCCGGATCCTCGAGGGTGCTCCAGTCGATCGTCTCCGACGGCGTGCAGATCGAGTTGGCGAGCGTGGCGTCGAAGCTCTCGATCCGCTCGATGTCGATCCCGACCGGAGTGACATGCCAGGCGATGACCGCGTACGGGTACCTGTACGACCGGCTGACTTGCGTCGTACCCGCGGCGACGACCTGCGATCTCGCCAGCCAGCGCAGCGCCGTCTGGCCCAGCCCGGCGGAACGGGCATCGAGCAGGCGAATGTGCGGGGCCCCCGGCCGAGGACGAAGTCGACGCTCTGCTCCGGCGCCGCGATCACGCCGCCACCACCGGCGCACCGTGCCAGGCGGTGTGGGCCGGCAGGCGCTCCCCCCGCATCACGACCGAGCGACCGCCGACCCGGCAGCCATCGCCGAGGATCGAATCGGGGAGCATCGAACTGCTGGGACCGAGCGTCGAGCCCGTGCCGAGGATCGCGGGGCCGATCCGCATCAGGCGGTCGTGGAACAGATGGGTCTCGACCACCGAGCCACGATTCACCGCGCAGCCGTCGCCGAGGCGGGCGAGCTCGAACTCGGTGATCGTCATCGTCTCGCACCACACGTCACGTCCGACCCTTGCGCCCATCGCCCGCAGGTAGACCGACATCAGCGGCGTCCCGCGCGCGAGCTCGAGCAGCCACGTCCCCGCGAGCTGCTCCTGGCAGGTGTTGACGATCTCGTCGCGCCAGACGAAGAACGACCACAGCGGATGCTCGCCGGCGCGGTAGCGGCCGATGATCACCCACTTGACCGCGATCCTCAGCACCGTCGCGAGCAGTCCAGCCGCGAGCAGCACGAACGGGACCGCGAGCAGCACGGCCCAGATCCCGTCGCGCTCACCGAGCGTCGCGAGCACCAGGAACACCAGCGATCCGAGCGCCACCGAGACCGTGCTCGGCAGCATGATCCGGATCAGCTCCATCAGCCCACGGGCCAGCACCAGCATCAGCGGCGGGTTCGTGGTGCGCGACGGGTCAGTTCGCTCGGGCACCCGCGGGAGCTCCAGCGCCGGTGACCCGAGCCAGGACGTGCCTGCGGCGCAGTCCGCCGGCGCCGTCGTCAGGACGCCGACGAGGCTGCCCTCACCCACCGTCCCTCCGTCGGGCAGGATCGCCCCGTTGCCGAGGAAGCTTCTGTCAGCTCGCCGACGACGAGCTCGTCGCCGTCGATCCACCAGCCGTGGAGGTCGACGTCGGGCTCGAGCGTGGCATCCTCGCCGATCGACACCAGGCTCGTGGGCGGAGGAAGGGTGAGCGCTGATCGCCGCCGTCGTGCGCGCGGTGTCGCCGCTGGCACGGACCGGATGGCATCCGGACTCCGGCACCACGGGCTGGGCGCTGTGGCTCACGGGGTCATTGATGGCCGGAGCGCGCGCGGCGCGGGCACCAGCGCGGCGCCATGCCGCCAGGCCGTCCAGATCTCCTCGCAGCTGGCGTCGAAGCCGACCGACAAGCCCGCGAGCACCCGGTCCTCCACGCTCACGCTCCACAGCCCAGCCTCAGCGTCGATGAACGCGGCCGCCGAGCGGTGGCTGACCGCCACGCCCTTGGGAACGCCCGTCGAGCCGGAGGTGAAGATCACCCACGCCTCGTCCTGCGGGGTCCCCTCGCGCTCCTCGCCGCGACCCGGCGACAGCGCGGTGATCGTCAAGCCCGCCTCGAGCACCGCGCACGCGCCCGAGCTCCGCCAGAGCTCCTGCGCGCGCGCCGGAGGATCGTCGGCGTCGATCGGCACGTACGCCGCCCCAGCGCACAGCACCCCGAGAATCGCTACGTACAGGTCAGCGGTGCCGCTCGGCACGCGCACTCCCACCCGGTCGCCCGGGCCGATCCCGAGCAACCTCAGCCTCGTCGCCAGTCCACCGGCCGCGTCGGACAGCTCGCGATAGCTCAGCGCCGCATCCGCGGCCTCGAGCGCGACCCGCCCCTCGCACCGCACCAGGGTCGCGTTGAAGATGTCGAGCAGCGTGCGCGCCGGGGGCGTCAGCCCAGGGGACACGGCCGCTGCTCACCGCCGGCGCAGCGGCCTCGAGCGGTCCTACCCCATCTTCGAAGGTGATTGCGGTGATTCAGGAATCCCCGTGAACCTCGACGAGCCTTGAAGGCTGCGCGTCTCGATCCGCTGAGACCCGGCTGCTCAGAACCTTCGCTACTCCGGGCAGAAACGCTCCCGGCGAGGTCATGAACACTCGGCTCCACCCGAGTTGCGGTGCTCGCGAAACGAAAATACGAGCCCGGAGCGCGAACGTCACCGCGTGTTTCCACAGCCCCCTCGGAGACCGTCGCCCTGCGCTACGGAACCGAGGTGGCGCAAGCAATCCTGGCCGGTAATGCGCTTCGCGTACTCCGAGCTCCGTTAGGGGCCGCCCCGCCAGCCCAGCGCCGATTGCATCCGTAGCGTCCCCATCATGTTCACCACATCGGCCCGCGAACGGCTACGAGACGAGCTCGTTTCAGGCGCCGAGCCGACCCCCGCATCAGCGCCGGCCACGCTGATCGTTCTCGGCGCAGCCCCTTTGCCGGCACCGGTGGTTCCTGTACCCGACGCGAGGGACGAGAATGTCGCGGCGTGACTGCTCGCAAACCCGGACCGCTGGTTCGCCGGCTGCTTCGTGTCCCCGCACGGCTGTATGACTGGAACGTCGGGTGGCTTCTCGGCCAACGGTTCCTGTTGCTGACCCACGTCGGACGCCGTACCGGGCGAGGTCATCAGACGGTGCTCGAAGTCATCGGAAGGCGCCCGGCGGCCAACGAGTTCCTCGTCATCGCCGGTCTCGGGCGCTCGGCCAACTGGTACCGAAACGTGCAGGCGCAACCCGCGATCGAGGTGGCGGTCGGTCGGCAGCGCTTCCGCCCGCGACACCGCGTGCTGTCTGAGGACGAGGCCGCGGCGGCACTTGCCGATTATGAACGGCGCAACCGGTTGGCGGCACCCGTGGTCCGCCGGGTGCTCAGCTGGCTAGTCGGCTGGCGCTATGACGCCAGCGCTGACGCGCGGCGCCGGCTTATGCGCGAACTGCCCGTCGTAGCTTTCCGGCCCGTCGAAGGCGAAGACGGAAAGACCACGGAGACCTAAACGCTGCTCCCACAGAGCTTCGAACTCCGCTGTCCACGATCGCGCTCGGTCGCCGCCTTCCACGATCCCCGTGACCAACGCCGACCACGTGGCTTTAGGGCCCGCGAACAATTTGTTGCGCGCTCCGACGGGCCGCGGGCATGGCGAGGTCATGGTCAGGAAAGGATCGGGACCCCGCTCAAGACGCCCAGAGTCGCTCACCGGCGCGCACCGGCAGCGTGAGCCGATTGGCCGCCGGCGCCAACGGGCACGCCCACCGCGGATCGTAGGAGCACGAGGGCTGGTAGGCAAAGTTGAAGTCCAGGACGAGCCGCCCGTCCCGCTGTCCGAGGTCCGCTCCCTTGACCGTGTCGAGCAGATAGCGCCCGGCGCCGTAGGTCTCCTGCCCGCTGGTGGCGTCGGCAAAGGGGACGAACAGCCCGCCGCCGTAGCCCTCGAGCCAGTACAGCTCGAGGGTCCGCTCGGTCCCCGCCAACTCGAACTCGGCGAGCGCGAAGCGGTTGGCGGCGACGGTCTCCTCGCCCGTTCCCGGCAGCTCCCGGCGGAGGGGCTCGGCCGGGTTCACGCTGGCCAGCGCGCGCCACGCCGGGTCGTGGTCGTAGACGTGGGGGCCGGTGCAGTCCCGCCGCCGCGCGGACGGGATCGGGGACTGCGGATGCTCACGCAGGAGAACGCGACGGACATCGCGCCACCGCTTCCAGGCGGCGTGCACGCAGCACGCCGCCCGAACCTCGCCGTAGAGCTCGGCGACCTGCCGCCTCCAGTCCAGCAGCGCGAGCGTCTCGTCGGGCGCACGCGTACTGCCGGCGGTCAATCTTCGAGCAGCTCCCGCACGTGAGCGGCGACGTTGGCCGGGGTGATCCCGAGCTTCTCGAGCACGGTCTCTCCGGGCGCCGAGGCGCCGAAGCGCTCGACCGACACAACGTCGTCGGCGTAGCGCTCCCATCCCATCGCGATCCCCGCCTCGACCGCGACGGTGGGGAGGTCTTCGGGCAGCACGGCCTCGCGATAGTCGTCGTCCTGCTGCTCGAACAGCTCCCAGGACGGCATCGACACCACTCGGACCGGTGCGTCGAGCTCGTCGCGGGCGGCCAGAGCGACCCACACCTCGCTGCCGGTGGCGATGATCGTCGCCTGGGCCTCGTCGGCGTCGGCGAGCACATAGGCCCCGCGGGCCACTCCCTCGGCGGAGGCATAGCCGCCGGAAGAGCGGTCGAGCACCGGCAGGCCCTGTCGCGACAGGGCCATCGCCGCCGGCCCCTCGAGATCCTCGAGGATCACCCGCCAGGCCTCCACCGTCTCCGCCGCGTCCCCCGGGCGCAGCACCACGAGCCCGGGGATCGCGCGCAGGGCAGCGAGGTGCTCGATCGGCTGGTGCGTCGGACCGTCCTCGCCGAGGCCGACCGAGTCGTGCGTGAAGATCCACGCGACCTTGAGGCCCATCAGCGCCGACAGGCGGATCGACCCGCGCATGTAGTCGGCGAACTGGAGGAACGTCGACCCGTAGGGCCGCACGATGCCCCCGTGGGCCGCGAGCCCGTTCACCGCACCACCCATCGCGTGCTCACGCACGCCGAAGAACACGTTGCGCCCGGACCGCTCGCGGGTGAATCGCTGCGACTCCGGGAACACGGTGTTGGTCGAAGTGGTCAGGTCGGCGGCCCCCCCGACCATCGTCGGGGTGAAGGGCTCGAAGGCGGCCATCGCCTTGCTGCCGGCCACGCGCGTGGCGAGCTTGTCCTTGTCCCATTCGGTCGGAAGCTTGTCGGCCAGTCCCGGTAGCGGACGGCCCTCCCAGGCCAGATCCCACTCGTCGGCACGCTCAGAATCCTGCTCGCGCCAGCTCTGGAACCGCTCGTTCCACTCTCCGTGCGCGGCGGCCCCATCCTCGACCATGCTGAAGGTGTCGTAGACGCCGTCGGGCACGAAGAAGGTCTTCTCCGGATCCCAGCCCATCACCTGCTTGGTCAGCGCGACCTCCTCGTCGCCGAGAGCGGCGCCGTGGGCCTTGCTGGTCCCCGCCTTGTTCGGTGACGGGTAGCCGATCACCGACTTGACGCGGATCAGCGATGGCCGGTCCTCGACCTTCTGCGCGGCTTTGATCGCGGTCTCGAGCGCCACGAGATCGTTGGCGTCGTGAACGTCGTGGACGTCCCAGCCGTAGGCCTCGAAGCGCTGGTCGACGTTCTCCCGATCGAAGCTCAACGACGTCGGACCGTCGAGCGACACGTCGTTGTCGTCGTAGAGGTAGACGATCCGACCCAGGCCGAGCTGCCCGGCCAGCGACGCCGCCTCGGAGGCGATGCCCTCCATCAGATCGCCGTCGGAGACGATCGCGTAGACGTGATGATCGATCACCTCCGACCCGTAGTGCTCGCGCAGGAAGCGTTCGGCGATGGCCATGCCGACGCCGTTGGCAAAGCCCTGGCCCAGCGGACCGGTGGTGAGCTCGACGCCGGGGGTGACGTTGGTCCGGTCGAGCTCCGGGTGGCCGGGCGTGATCGAATCCCACTGGCGGAAGCGCTGCAGCTGCTCCATCGGCAGCTCGTAACCGGTCAGGTGCAGCACGGCGTACTGCAGCATCGAGCCGTGGCCGGCGCTGAGCACGAAGCGATCGCGGTCGGGCCAGTCCGGATCGCGCGGGTCGTGGCGCATGATGCGGCGAAACAGGACGAAGGCGACGGGCGCCATCGCCATCGGCAGGCCCGGGTGCCCGGAGTTGGCCTTCTGGATCGCGTCCATGGCCAGGGTCCGGATCGTCTCGACGCAGAGCTGGTCGGGATCGGAGGTGAGCGCCACCGGATTCCTAGTTCTCGTCGATCTCGGCCATCTTGTTCCGGTCGTGCCGGGCGTGGATCCGGCGCACCGTTCCCGACCGGGACCGCATGACGAGCGACTCGGTGGTCGCCGAACCGCTGTTCTGGAAGCGAACCCCCTGCAGGACGTCGCCGTCGGTCACGCCGGTGGCGGAGAAGAACGCGTCGTCACCGGTGATCAGGTCGTCACAGGTCAGAACCCGCTCGACGTCGTAGCCGGCGTCGAGCGTCGCCCGGCGCTCCTCCTCGCCCCGCGGCCACAGTCGACCGAGCATTCCGCCGCCGATGCACTTGATCGCGGCGGCCGAGAGCACGCCCTCCGGGGTGCCGCCATAGCCCCACAGGAGGTCGACCGGGGCGTCGTTGGTCACCGCGAGGAGGGCGCCGGCGACGTCGCCGTCGGTGATGAAGCGGACTCGAGCCCCGGCCTCGTGCACGGCCTTGACGGACTCGTCGTGGCGCGGTCGATCGAGCATGACGACCATCACGTCGCCGATATCGGTGCCCTTGCGCTTGGCGATCAGCTTCAGCGTCTCGCCGAGCGGCCGGTCGAGGTCCAGCAGGTCGGCGATCTCGGCCGCGCCGGCGATCTTGTGCATGTAGAAGCATGGGCCGGGATCGAACATCGTCCCCTTGGGCGAAAGCGCGATCACCGCGAGCGCATTGGGCATCCCGCGGGCGGCGAGCGTGGTGCCCTCGAGCGGGTCGACGGCGATGTCGACCGCCGGCGGTGAGCCGTCGCCGATGTGCTCGCCGTTGTAGAGCATCGGCGCCTCGTCCTTCTCGCCCTCCCCGATCACCACCGTGCCGTCCATCGCGACCGAGCGCAGGGCTTGGCGCATTCCGTCCACCGCCGCCTGGTCGGCGCCCTCCTTGTCCCCGCGCCCGACCATGCGAGCGCAGCTCAGCGCGGCCGTCTCGGTCACCCGGACGAGCTCGAGGGCCAGGTTCCGGTCGGTGCCGATCCCGCCGGGGCTGCCGGCGCTGGTGCTTTGGTCTGGGGTTCCCATGAGCTGTCCGCGTGCACACTATCGAGCGCACCCGCGGCGTGCCGGGTGCACGCCGCCGGCTCGATGCTCGCGACCGCGGGAGAGTCGCCTGACCCCCTCCCGCCGCCCTCCTCGAGGCCCTGGATCGTCGAGGCGCTCAGCGCGCGGCGACGGTGAAGAAGTCCCGGCTCGACGGCGTCAGGTAGAAGCCCGACACGCCCACCTGATCGGGCACCACCGGCACGGGCGCCGGCGCTCCGGCGCCGGCGCGATGCCCGTAGAGATAGCCGGCCACCCACTGCGGATTGATGTCCAGCTCGACGGCGCGAACGACCTTCGCGCCCAGCAGCGCATCGGCGAGCTCCGCGACGGTCACATGCTCGCCACCGGCCCAGATCAGGTTCCCGTGCGCGGTGATGCCGAGCGCCGAGCGCGCGGGGTCGGGGACGCCACCCAGCGTGGCGCCCCAGCAGGAGCGGCAGTCGACACTCGACGCCGCGCTCCCGCGGTCGATCAGCAACGTGAGGTTCTGGCGCACCGACGCCACCGCCATCCCCGTTGCCGGCACCTCCGAGCGCCACGAGCCGATGTCGGTGCGGCCGTCGGCGTAGGTCACGATCGATCCGAGACCGGAGGTCAGCGGCCGCGCAACCCGACCGTAGGACTCAAAGCCGCCGGCACCGACGGAGAACTGAAAGCCTCCGTTGAACGCGGCGACCAGCCGCGGTCGCTCCGCGCTCGACACCTCCGGTCCCCAGCGCCATCCCGTCGCGCCCGCGTCCACGGTGCCGGAGTGGAGCCTCAGCTCGGTCAGGCGCTGGTCGAACGAGAGCAGCCCCACGCCCGACGGCGACCGGGCGATGTAAGCCGCGGTCCCGCCTCTCCAGCGCACCGCCGGGGCGAAGCCCGACGGCGACGAGTTGGTCGCTGCCACCAGCAGGCGCGGGTGTGACGGCGGCATTGCCCTGGGCGCTACGACCTTGACCGTTGGCTTTGCGCCGGTGGCCGGCGAGGCGGCGACGGTCGCGGGGTCAGGCGCGCCCGAGCTGTGTGCGGCGGTGCTCACGGCCTGGGCCCCGCAGCCGGCGAGGGCGGCCGCGGCGAGGCAGCCGGCGGCCACAGATCCCAGAACTGGCACGGCCGAGAACCGTAGGTCGCATTTCTCAAGCCGATCTTTGCGGGGCGTGAAGATCCTCTCAGCGTTCGCCAGCGAGCACGGCCCACGCGACGTCTGACGCCCGGCCGCGGCTCGGCTGAGTGGCTCAGGCGACGTGCCATCATCTGGAGCATGAGGCCGACCCGCTCGACTCTCCTGAGCATCGCGATCGCGGCCGCACTGCTGGTCGCGGGTTGCGGGTCCGCCACGACCGGTCCCGCGCATCCACGCTCGGCATCGGCGGCCGGCTCGCCCCGGTCCGGCCACCCGGTCCCGGCACCCGGCCCCGTCCCCGGCGCACCTTCGGGTCCGGGGGCGCCACTCGGGCCCAGCCCGCACTCGATCCCGGCCCCCGCCCCCACCGGCGCAGCGGCGGACCCGGCGGCGTTGAAAGTCATCCGCGGATGGTCGAGCACGCTGCTGCGCGGCGACGTCAGCGACGCGGCGCGGTACTTTGCGCTCCCCAGCCGGATGATCAACGGAGTTGGTGCCGGCGGCGAGGTGGCGGTGATCACCATCCGCACCGAGCGCGAGGCGCAGGCCGCCAACGAGACGTTGTCCTGCGGCGCGAAGTTCATCTCCGCCGATCAGCGCGGTCGCTTCGTCAACGCGCTGTTTCGCCTCATCAATCGTCCCGGGCCGGGCGGGGGCTGCGGGCCCGGGGTCGGCCTGACGGCGCGGACGAACTTCGTGATCGCGGGCGGGCGGATCGTCGAGTGGATCCGCGCTCCCGACGATCCCGGTGACAATCCCGGATCTGGGGCGCCCGGCACCCCGGCTCCGTCCGCGCCACCCGGCCCGACGACACCCTCGGCTCCGTCCATCCCACCCGTGGTGGCCTGAGGGCTCCGGCCGCGCTTCGGTCAGGCCGCCGACGCGATCGACGGTCGCCGATCGCCCCACGGGCGGGCCCGCTCGAGCTGTCCCGCCAACGAGTAGAGCATCTCCTCCGCGCCCAACCGGCCGACGAGCTGCACGCTCAGCGGCAGGCCCGCAGCGGAGAACCCGGCCGGCAGCGCCACCGCGGGTTGCCCGGTGAGGTTGAACACGGGGGTCCACGGGGTGAAGCGCGCCGCCAGATCGAGGGCGATCGGGGCGGCGCGACCATAGCCGCCCTCGGCGGCGATCGCCGTTGCGGCGAGGCTCGGGGTCAGCAGCACGTCGACGTCGTTCCACAGCGCCAGGATGCGGGCGCTGGTGCCCGCGCGAGCGGCGCGGAGGCGGTCGCGGCGGCGCGAGGAGACGAGCACCGCTCCCGCTGTGGACAACTGCCGCGTGGAGCGCTCGAGCTGGGAGCGATCGGGCACCCGACAGGCCTGCTCGTACACGGCGCGCAGGAAGGTCTGGGTGAACTCGAGCGACACGAGCCCGTAGTCGGGGTCGCGCTCCACCACCTCGTGGCCCAGCTTGCTGAGCAGACGCCCGGTTCGCTCCCACGCCCCGCGCTGCTCCGCTGAGACCCGTGTCAGCACGCCGGCGGGAACCTTGCGTGAGATCGCGATCCGCAGACGCCCGGGCGGTCTGGAGACGGCCTCCACGCAGCGACCGGCCGGCAGGGAGACGACGTCGGGGCCGCCCTGGCACCCGCCCTGCAGCACGTCGAGCAGCAGCGCGCTGTCGGTGACCGAGCGAGCGAGCGCTCCGTACACCGTCAGCCCGAGCCAGCCTTCGCAGGCCGGCTGCAACGACACCGTCCCGCGGGTCGGCTTCATCCCGACCAGCCCGCAGCACGCGGCCGGGATGCGGATCGATCCGCCCCCGTCGGCGGCCAGGGCGGCGGGCACCATCCCGGCCGCGACGGCAGCGGCAGATCCGCCTGAGGAGCCGCCCGGGGTGCGCGAGAGATCCCACGGATTGCGGGTGATGCCGTGGGCGTCGCTCGCGGTCCAGGGGAAGATCATCAGCTCGGGGACGTTCGTGATCCCGATCGGGATCGCCCCGGCGCCCCGCAGACGGCGAACCACCTCGGCGTCCCGGTGCGCGGGCGGCCCATGGGTTCGCGAGCCCCAGGTCGCCACCTGACCGGCCCACGGCATCTCGTCCTTGACCGCGAACGGCACCCCCGCCAGCGCGCCGCCAGTCGGCTGGGCGTCCGCCTGCGCGAGCGCCTGCTCGGCCATGACGGCCCGGAAGGCGTTGACGCGGGGATCGAGCGCCTCGATCCGCGACAGGCACAGCTCGACCAGCTCGCGCGGATGAACCTCGCGCGTTCGGACGAGCTCCGCGAGCGCCCCCGGCCCGGCGAACGCGAGCTCGTCGTCGGCGGTCCCGGTCACCCCGACAGCTTCGCATCAAGGCAAGGTTGAGGTGCAACCGACGGCGCCGACGCCAGGTCACGCCGCGGGGGCGCCGGACCCGAGCGGCTGCTGACCGAACCGGGCCGATGAAGGGGGACCCGGCGCGGGTGATCGCGGGCGTGACCCGCATGATCCAGTCCGAAGCCCCGCGAGCGCTCTGCCGGCTTGGGGATAATCGTTTCGGCTGTGGTGAAGCTGGCATCAGTCGCAGACTCGGGCGGACAGCAATCCAGCGCTGCGGCGGTGGCGCGGCATCGTTTGACCAACTGGGTCATGGTCATCGCCGCCGTGCAGGCTGTGGTGCTGGTGGCGACGAGTACGCGGTACGGATACCACCGCGACGAGCTGTACTTCATCGCCTCCGGGTCGCACCCGGCGTTCGGCTATCCCGACCAGCCGCCGATCGTCCCGTTGGTGTGCTGGGCGATGAACGCGCTCACCCCCGGGTCGCTGGTGCTGCTGCGGGCCCCGAAGTACACCCGGCGCCTGATCGCAGCGGTGGTCCTCAGCGCCGCCATCAGCGCGGTCATCGCCCTGCCGCTTCTCCCCGAGCGCCACCTTCAGGGCAGCATCGTGACCGCGATCAACCCGGTAGCGGGCGAGACGGTCGGTTGGCCCCGGTTCGTTCACACCGTCTCGATCGCATGGCGTCGGATTCCGATCGACGAACGCCGGGATACCGCGGTCTTCACCGACAACTATG
>JBPCPO010000079.1:0-9863 GCA_050999075.1 Solirubrobacteraceae bacterium | reverse complement strand
ACCGCGATCAACCCGGTAGCGGGCGAGACGGTCGGTTGGCCCCGGTTCGTTCACACCGTCTCGATCGCATGGCGTCGGATTCCGATCGACGAACGCCGGGATACCGCGGTCTTCACCGACAACTATGGCGAGGCGGGCGCGATCGATCTCCTCGGGGCAGTCCTCCGACTCCCCCGCGCCTACAGCGGGCACAACGGATTCAGCGAAGGCCCCAGCTCTGGCCACGCCTGACGCACTACGACTGACTCGAGCCAGCCCTCATTTGGGGCGATGTCGCAACTACCCTGGCACGGGCGCGTGGGGCGTGGTGTCGCAGATCACGCGCTCACAGCCCTCCCGGTCGCGATCACTCAGACCGAAAGCAGCGAGCCGGCGTGATCCGGCGTCCTCATGCGAGCGTAGACCGTGCGTGGAGCGGGTTTGGGACTACCCTCGTCCGCCGGCCCTGGTGCCGTGCGAGCGGCGCGTCCGGGTGCATCTCGCCGGGGAGGTGGTGGCCGATTCCACCCAGGCGCTCCGGGTGCTCGAGACGAGCCATCCGCCGACCATCTACGTGCCGCCCCAGGACGTGCGGGGCGAGCTCCTGGTGGCGAGCACGACTCGCTCCACCTGGTGTGAGTTCAAGGGCACCGCGCACTACCTGGATGCGCTCATCGACGGCCGACGATTTCAAGCCGTCGGTTGGACGTACGCTGACCCCTCGCCGGGTTATGAGGCTCTTCGCGACCACGTCGCGTTGTACCCAGGCCGGATGGACGGCGCCTGGATGGATGACGAACGCGTCCAGGCCCAGCCCGGGGACTTCTACGGCGGCTGGATCACGGCCGACCTCGTCGGCCCGTTCAAGGGAGCGCCGGGAACGCTCCGGTGGTGAGCACCAGCGTCGGCGCGGGAAGCGTGGTGGCGATCACGAACCGCCGACGAAAGCGCGCAGCGCGGCTTTCCATCCGCCTCGCTGGTCTGGGCGTGTCGCCCTGACGGTCCCGCCACCGCAGGGCGGGACCGTCAGCCACCGTGATCATGCCCCCAATGCCACCACGAGCTCGCGGATGGCCCGGGGGTACCGGTACCCGATCCCGCCGTGCTGGCCATCGAACAGCTCGAGTGAGTACGCGACCCCCAGGCGGTCGAGCTCCTTTGCGAACGCCTGGGCGCCGAGGTCGAGGAACCACTCGTCGCTGCGCCCGGCGTCGAGGTAGATGCGCCGCATCCCGCGCAGCGCGTCGGCATGTCCAGGCGCCATCCGCACCGGATCGCACTCCAGCCAGCGCGCCCACACGTCGTCGACCAGCCTCCCGGTCGAGATCTCGAACGGCAGTAGGACGTCGCCGGGATGGGCCGAATCAGGCGAGTAGGCGGACGCATATCCATAGAGCTCCAGCGGCGCTCCGAACCGCGACCAGTCGACATGGTCGCTCTCGGCCAGCTGACGGTGAAAGACCTCGTATGAGGCCTCGAAGTGGTCGCGCAACAGGCGCGCGACGACCGGGAAGAAAGGCTGGTAGCAGCACTCGAACAGGGCGTCCCCGGCGTGCGAGGCGAAGCCCCCGAACACGTCGGGGCGAAGCATCGGCACGACCATCGCCCCGTAGCCGCCGGAGGACTTTCCCGCCAAGCCGCGGTTCTCAGGCGCGGCGAGGGTCGGGTAGCGCTCGTCGACGAATGGCACGACCTCTGCGCAGAGATAGTCCATGTAGGGACCGGTGGCCGTCGAGTTGCGGAACTGCGACCCGCCGCGCGAGGTCCAGGCATCGACGAACACGACGATCGCGTCCGGACACTCGCCGGCCGCGAACATCGAGTCCAGGCGCTCGACCATCGTGGGCTCGAACGCATGGCGTGAGTGCCACATGTCGAGCTGGCCGGTGAACCCCTGAAGCACGTACACCGATGGCACCCGGCTCGCGGGCTCGACTCCCGGTGATCGATACACGTACAGCGGGCGGCGAGCCGGATCGCCGAGCGGGTTGCCGCTCAGCAGCTCGGACTCCACGACCAGCTGGTGCAGCACTCCGGCCAGAGGCCGTGCCCAGGGGACTCCGACGGGATCATCGATTGCGCTCAGCGCCACGGCATCCGAGCGTATGGGAAATCGAGCATCGCTATGGAGCATCGCTATGGAGCATCGCTATGGAACGCTGCCCTCAGCGGCGATCCATTGGCTCGTAAAGCCGAGCACGCCGGCGAGCCGGTCGAAATGGTGGTCGTAGTGCAGAACGCCAAAGCCGCGCTCCGCTGCAGCTGCGGCGATCAGGGCGTCCGGAACGCGTACGCGATGGGCACCCGCCGAACCGCGCGCGGCGAGCTCACGCACGGCAGAGATCGCGGCGTCGGTAACGCTGCGGGTGATCGGGGCTTGACGCAGACCAGCGAGCGCGGCTGCGACTATCTCGACACGGTCACGGTCTGGTGCGTCATAGAGCAGCTCCAAGGTGACAACCGGACAGCCCACGAGCTGGCCGGCAATTGCTGCCGCCTTCCAGCTCTCGGCGATCCCCGGGTACGACGCCCGCGCCCAAGCCGAGGTGTCGGCGACCCACGGACCCGGGCTCCAGGTCAGCGCCACGCTCGATCTCGCACGTCGCGCAGGCGTTCGAGGTCGAGACCCGAGGTTCCATCGGCAGCGCTGAGCAGGAACTCCCGGGCGCGCTCATCTCCCTGGCGATCGTGCTCGAGCGCTTGGGCGCCGCGAACCGCGAGCGCATGAACGATCTGAGAGCACGGAGCACTCGGCCCGAGCAGCCCGCGTGCGCGGACAATCGCGTGCTCGAGCTCGGGATCCCGCGGAACCTGGATGCGGGGATGTCGACTGGCCATATAGGCAGTGTACCCACTAGCGGATACACCCGGTGGAACCCCCGTCCGGGGGGATCAACTCGGCCATACGGTGGGCCGCCCGCCCGCTTGCGCGACAATTCATCCCACGGGCATGACCGATCGAGTCCAGACCCCCAGCTCGCGCCCACCAAGTGCGGCAATTGCGTCAGATGGCGCTCAAGGGCACCGGCACAACGGTGCCGGTGCCGATCTCGACGCGGCGCAGGCGCAAGCAGCCGACCTCGATGCGGTCGAGGACATCGATGCGGTCGAGACCGCGGAGTGGATCGAGTCGCTCGACGCCGTCCTGCACCACGACGGCCCGGCGCGCGCGCGCGAGCTGCTGACCCGCGTCGTCGAGCGCGCCCAGCAGGCCGGCACGGGGCCGATCGGGAGCCTCAACACTCCCTACGTCAACACCATCGCCCCGGCGAGCGAGCCGTCGTTCCCCAGCGATCCGGCGATCGAGCGGCGGCTGCGCTCGATCGTACGGTGGAACGCGATCGCGATCGTCGTGCGCGCGAACAAGCAGTCCTCCGAGCTCGGCGGCCACATCGCGACCTACCAGTCGCTCGCGACGCTGTACGAGGTCGGCTTCAACCACTTCTGGCACGCGCGCAGCGAGGATCACGAGGGCGACCTCGTCTACTTCCAGGGCCACTCCTCGCCGGGCAACTACGCCCGCGCCTATCTCGAGGGCCGCCTGACCGAGGCCCAGCTCGACGGCTTCCGTCAGGAGGTCGACGGCACCGGCCTGTCCTCCTATCCCCACCCGTGGCTGATGCCCGACTTCTGGCAGTTCCCGACCGTCTCACTCGGGATCGGTGCCATCACCTCGATCTACCAGGCCCGGTTCATGCGCTACCTGGAGGCGCGCGGAATCGCCCAGACCGCGGGCCGCAAGGTGTGGGCGTTCCTCGGCGACGGCGAGATGGACGAGCCCGAGTCGATGGGCTCGATCGGGCTCGCCGGACGGGAGCGGCTCGACAACCTGATCTGGGTGGTCAACTGCAACCTCCAACGGCTCGACGGACCCGTGCGCGGGAACGGCAAGATCATCCAGGAACTCGAGTCCGACCTGCGCGGCGCCGGCTGGAACGTGATCAAGGTGGTCTGGGGCTCGCGCTGGGATCCGCTGCTGGCCGAGGATTCCGACGGCGCCCTGGTCAAGGTGATGGAGGACTGCGTGGACGGCGACTACCAGACGTTCAAGTCGCGCGACGGGGCCTACGTGCGCGAGCACTTCTTCGGTCGCGATCCGCGGCTGCTGCAGCGCGTGGCCGACATGTCCGACGAGGACATCTGGCTGCTCAACCGGGGCGGCCACGACCAGCAGAAGGTGTTCGCCGCCTACGACGCGGCGGTCAAGCACACGGGCCAGCCCACGGCGATCCTCGCCAAGACGATCAAGGGTTACGGAATGGGGGTCTCGGGCGAGGGTCACATGGTGACCCACCAGGCCAAGAAGATGACCGAGGCGGCGCTGCTCGCGTTCCGCGATCGCTTCGAGCTGCCCCTGACCGACGAGCAGGTCCGAGCCGGCGAGTACTACAAGCCGCCCGAGGACTCGCCCGAGATGCGCTATCTGCGCGAGTGCCGCGCGGCGCTGGGCGGCTCCCTGCCCGTGCGCCGCCGCCAGGCCCAGCCGCTGACGGTGCCGCCGCTGGAGCTGTTCCACTCCCAGCTCGAGGGCACCGCCGAGCGCGAGATCTCGACCACGATGGCGTTCGTCCGCGTGCTCGCGGCGCTGCTGCGCGAGAAGTCGATCGCCAAGCACATCGTCCCGGTCGTGCCCGACGAGTCGCGCACGTTCGGGATGGAGGGGATGTTCCGCCAGGTGGGGATCTACTCCCCGCTCGGACAGCTCTACCAGCCCCAGGACTCATCGCAGCTGATGTTCTACAAGGAGGACCAGCACGGCCAGATCCTCGAGGAGGGGATCACCGAGGCGGGATCGATCTCGTCGTTCATCGCCGCCGGCACGTCCTACAGCACCCATGGAGTCCAGATGGTGCCGTTCTACATCTACTACTCGATGTTCGGCTACCAGCGCGTCGGGGACCTCGTGTGGGCGGCGGGCGACAGCCGCACGCGGGGCTTCATGCTCGGCGGCACCGCCGGGCGCACCACGCTCAACGGCGAGGGCCTGCAGCACGAGGACGGCCACAGCCATCTCCTGTTCTCGGTGGTCCCGAACTGCCGCGCGTATGACCCCACCTACTCCTACGAGCTCGCGGTGATCATCCACGAGGGTCTGCGCCGGATGGTCGCCGAGCAGGAGGACGTCTTCTACTACATCACGCTGATGAACGAGAACTATCGCCATCCCCCGATGCCCGACGGGGCGCGGGAGGGGATCCTGCGCGGTATGTACCGCATCCGCGAGGGCTCCGCTGACCCGACCGATCAACCGCGTGTCCGGCTGCTCGGGTCGGGGACGATCCTGCGCGAGGTGCTCGCGGCGGCGGAGCTGCTCGAGTCCGACTTCGGTGTCGGTGCCGAGGTCTGGAGCGTCACCTCGTTCACCGAGCTTCGCCGGGACGGAATCGAGGCCGAGCGCTGGAACATGCTGCACCCGCTGCAGGCGCCACGCCGCGCCTATGTCTCGGAGTGCCTGCAGGATCACGGCGGCCCTGTGGTGGCCTCGACCGACTACATCCGCGCCTACGCCGATCAGGTCCGCCAGTGGGTACCGGGGTCCTACACGGTGCTCGGCACGGACGGGTACGGGCGCAGCGATCGGCGGGCGGCGCTGAGGCGCTTCTTCGAGGTCGACCGCCACTACGTCGCGGTGGCCGCGCTGAAGGCGCTGGCCGACCTCGGGCGGATCGACGCGCAGCGCGTCGGAGAGGCGATCGAACGCTACGAGATCGACCCCGAGGCCCCGATGCCGACCACCGTATGAGCGCCGCAGAGGCCTCGCCGGCCTACGCGAGCCCTTCGGTGCGCCGCCTGGCCCGGGAGCTCGATGTGGAGCTCTCGGATGTCCAGGGCAGCGGTCGCAAGGGACGGATCATCAAGACTGACGTCGAGGGTTTCGTAGGTACCGGACCGGCGCCGGCTCCGCCGGCCGGCGCCGAAGTGAACGGCCTCGAGCTGGCGCCGTGGCCCTCGCTCGAGTTCGAGCGCTACGGTCCGGTGGAGCGCGTGGAGCGCGGGCGGATCGAGAAGATCTCCGCGCGGAACATGGCGCGCAACTGGGTGATGATCCCGCACGTCACCCATCACGACGAGGCTGACATCACCGAGCTCGAGGCCTGGCGGGGGCAGCTGAATCAGGAGCACGGGCACGACGGCACGAAGGTCACGATGCTCGCGTTCCTGGTCCTCGCGTGCGTGACCATGCTCAAGCGAATACCGAGGTTCAACTCCTCGCTCGACGGTGACGAGCTCGTGCTGAAGCACTACTACAACATCGGCTTCGCCGCCGACACCCCCGGGGGCCTCCTGGTGCCCGTGATCAGGGACGCCGATCGCCAGGGCCTGCTCGAGACCGCGCGCGAGCTGAGCTCACTTTCGGCTCTCGCGCGGGCGGGCAAGCTCCCCATCGCGGACATGCAGGGGGGGACGTTCACGATCTCGAGCCTCGGCGGAATCGGGGGCACGAGCTTCACGCCGATCGTGAACGCGCCCGAGGTAGCGATTCTCGGCGGCACCCGGGCCGCGATCAAGCCCGTATGGAGCGCGGCGAGCGAGGAGTTTCGACCGCGGCTGATGCTGCCGCTGTCGCTGTCCTACGATCACCGGGTGATCGACGGTGCCGGCGCCGCGCGCTTTGTCGCCCAGCTCGCGGACGTGCTGTCGGACCTGCGCCGAGTGCTGCTGTGAGCGACGTGACCGAGATTCGCGTCCCCGACATCGGGGACTTCGTCGACATCCCGGTGATCGAGATCCACGTCTCGCCCGGCGAGGAGGTCGAGGTCGAGCAGCCGCTCGTGACGCTCGAATCCGACAAGGCGACCATGGACATCCCCGCGCCGTTCTCGGGCGTGGTCGCCCAGCTGAGCGTCAAGGTCGGCGACCGGGTATCGGAGGGCAGCGTGCTTCTGGCGCTGGAGGCGGAAGGCTCCGGAGACTCGGTGGCCGAGGGCGATGGGTCCGAGGGGTCGGTGGCCGAGGGGGATGGGGCCGCGACGACGGCGGAACCTCCCATCGGCAAGCCCAGTCCGGCACCCGCGGGGGGCGCGGCGGGCGCGGCGGGCGCGGCGGGCGCGGCGGGCGATGACGGTGACCGAGACGCTCAGGTGGTCGTGCTGGGCGCCGGACCCGGCGGCTATACGGCCGCCTTCCGAGCCGCGGACCTGGGACTCAAGACGATTCTGGTCGAGCGCCACGACAGGCTCGGGGGCGTGTGCCTGAACGTCGGCTGCATCCCCTCCAAGGCGCTGCTGCACGCCGCCCGGGTAATCGCGGAGGTCGAGGAGATGGCGGGGCGGGGGATCTCGTTCGGTGAGCCGCGGATCGACATCGAGGCGCTGCTGGCCTGGAAGGAGTCGGTGGTCGGGACGCTGACCGGGGGCCTGGACGGGCTTGCGCGCAGACGCAAGATCGAAGTGATCCACGGCGAGGCTCGGTTCACCGGCCCGAGCACGATCCTCGTCGGCGATCGAACGGTGTCGTTCGATCACTGCATCATCGCCGTGGGCTCGGAGGCCGCTTCGCTCCCCGGCCTGCCCGAGGACCCGCGGATCATCGACTCCACCGGAGCGCTCTCGCCCCGCGAGATCCCCGGGCGACTGCTCGTGATCGGGGGCGGGATCATCGGCCTCGAGCTCGCCACCGTCTACGACGCGCTCGGGTCGCGGGTGACGGTCGTCGAGCTGGCCGGCCAGCTCATCCCCGGCTGCGACGCCGACCTGGTGGCGCCGTTGGCCAAGCGGATCGAGGAGCGCTACGAGGCGGTCCTGCTCGACACGGAGGTCGCATCGGTCACAGCGCAGGAGGATGGATTGAAGGTGGCGCTCTCCGGCGGCCAAGAGCAGCTCTACGACCAGGTGCTGGTGGCGGTCGGGCGCAGGCCGGGCGGACTGGCCATCGACGCCGCCGCCGCGGGGGTCAAGGTCGACGAGGCGGGCTTCATCCCAGTCGACGGCCAGATGCGCACCAACGTGCCCGGCATCTACGCGATCGGCGACGTCGTCGGCGATCCGATGCTGGCGCACAAGGCCTCCCACGAGGGAACGGTCGCCGCGGAGGCGATCGCGGGCGTTCCCGGGGCCGCGTTCAGTCCCCGAGCGATCCCGTCGGTCGCCTACACCGACCCCGAGATCGCCTGGATGGGCGTGACGGAGAGCGCCGCGCGTCAGCAGGGGATCGAGTACGAGCGGGCGAGCTTCCCGTGGTCGGCATCCGGCCGGGCACTGACGCTCGGGCGCGGCGACGGACTCACCAAGCTGCTGCTGGAGCCGGGCAGCCGACGCCTGCTTGGCGCGGGGATCGTCGGCGTCGGTGCGGGTGAGCTGATCGCCGAGACCGTGCACGCCCACGAGATGGGCTCCGACGCTCAGGACATCGCCCTGACCATCCACCCCCACCCGACCCTGACCGAGACGATCGGGCTGGCCGCCGAGCTCGCCGAGGGGACGATCACCGACCTGATCGCGCCCTCCCGGGCGCGACGCTGAGCAGCTGCATCACCTCCCCCACCAGCGCGCGGGCGTCATGCTCGATGCGCGCATGCGTCCCCCGCAGCACCACGCACCGCGCCACCTGCAGCTTGGCGTCCCGGCGCCGATCGTTCTCGAACGCCTGGCGGGTCTTGTGAAATCGGTAGCCGTCGACCTCCACGACGAGCCTGGCCTGCGGCCAGAAGAAGTCGACCAGGATGCCCGCCACGAGCACATTCGTCTGCGGCTCGGGGAGGCCGGCGTGTCGGATCAGGGCCAGGAAGCGCCGCTCGAGCTCTGAGCGGGTCCAGGGTGCCGGCTCGCAAAGCTCGTCGAGCACCAGCTTCAGCGGCTTTACGCCACGGCGGCCGGGACTCCGGGCGATGAGGCGCTGCAGGGCGCCGAAGTCGACCAGGTCGAGCCGCTCGGAGGCCTCGAGCGCAAGGCGGAGCTGCTGGGGGTGGACGACCTCGGCGTAGTCAAGGAGTGTCTGGTGGAGCGCGGTGACCGGAATGGCGTCGATCTTGCCGTGGTCCTGCGGAGCCAGCTCACGAACGTTGTGGACGCGGATTCCCTCCTGCCCGTGCCGGCTTCGACCCGGCGCGGTCACGTCGATCGGGCCTGCTGTCACCGGCCGCAACTGCCAGAGCGCGACCGCGCTGCGGTGGCTGAGCACGGCCTCTGGACCACAAGCGAGTGCTGCCGCCATCCAACGCCCCCTGAGCGTAACGGCGCTGTGACCTACCGCGTAGACCCCGCGGTGGAGCCGGTGCAGCCTGCCAACCTGTGCGCGCCGTCCGATCGCTCTCTGGGTATACCCGAGCGGGTGCAGCTGCCATGTCGCCACCACCCCGTGCTGGCGGCAAGCCAGCCCGGCGATCGGGCCGTCACCTGGACGATCGAATGCACCGTATGCGTCCGTTCGATCGTCCAGGTCGGGCACGACTCCACGTTGGCAGGAAATATGTGACGTGTGGGTGGCGGTGCGTGCCAAGTCTGCCGCGACGTTCGCACGCCTGCCGCGACGGTCGCGCGCCACGGCCCGGCGGTCCTGACCGGTCGCGAGCCGCGCTCAGCGACGCCGAAGCCGTCGCCGAGCCAGGATCACCAGCAGCCCGGCGGCCGCCGCGCTGATGCCGATGGGCCAGCGCGATCCGGAGCCCGCCATCGGCGCGCCCGGCACGACGTGGGGCTCGGGCGCCGGCATCGCGAACTCCTCCGCGGCCAGCACGTCATGCGCCACCGCGATGCCGGTGGGGTCGCCCGGAAGCGCGACCGGACCGTGGTGCAACGTCGGGTCGGGCGCCGGCATCGCGAACTCCTCCGCGGCCAGCACGTCATGCGCGGGCTCTGCAAGCGCACCGGGGTGGGGAAGGGGGAGAGGGGCGGGGGGGGGGAGGGGGGCGGGCGGAAGAGGGAACCGTAGAGGGGGGGGGGGGG
>JBPCPO010000044.1:0-3544 GCA_050999075.1 Solirubrobacteraceae bacterium | reverse complement strand
GGGGAGCGTGCGAACATTCGTCATGGCGTGCCTTCCTGCCGGCCCATACGCCGGCCTCGGTCTTGATCAACCGGGAAGGTACGCCGCCTTTCTCCTCAACGCCGTCCACAACATTCGGTTATAGCTCCGGCCGCGATCAGCTCGACGCACGCACGCTCCTCGCCCGGCGGGTTTGATGAGTCGATCGCCACCAGGCGGCGTACCAATGCGACCGGGTCCTCGCCAACGGGATCGCGGTCGGCCTCGGCGAGATTCATCGGCGCGCCGGCGGGTGAGAAGCGATCACGGCCGTGAAACCATTCGTACCACGACGGGGTGCCTCGCCACGGCGGTTTCGATCGCTACGCATCGCGGACCCGGCTTGCCCGGCGCTGGGGCCGCTTCGCTACGGTTTCGCGGTAGACGACGATCAGTCAGGCTGTCTGCAGCAGACCGACTCATGCGCACGGATTCAATCAGCCGGGATGTCGAGACGCGACGCCGCACGCGATGTCGGACGTTGGCGGTCCTCGGCGGAGGCGTGCTGGTTGCGTTCTGGGTCGCCACGCTGCTCGATGTCGACGCGGGGGTGCTGAATCTGGTGTTCACGGTCGTTGTCGTTCTGGTGCTCCCGGTGGGCTGGTGGGCGGTGTTCGCCGCGCCGGCTCAGTTGCGGTGGTTCGTCGCCCTTGCCGTCGGCGCGCTGTTCTCTCAGGTCATTGGCAGCGTCCTGTGGTATGTCGAGTACCTGCACCGCGGCTCCGGGATGCTCCCGTCGCTGGGGTACTGGTCGCCGTTTCTCTACCTCGCGTTGGTGATGGCTGCAGGCGCCGCGTGGACCGGTGTGCGGGCATCCTTCGCTCGCGCGATGTGATGCTCGATTACTCGATGGTCGTGGCCGCGTTGGCGAGCGTGGCGTTCGCGGTCACCGTGCACCACTTTCGCCGCGCGGGGTGGTCGCTCGCCGCCGTGGACGCCATGCTGCGGCCGCTGCTCAGCCTGCTCGTCGTCGTCCTGATCGTCTCGGCCGTGCTCGGCCGCTGGCAGGCCGTGCCGCTCTCGATGGGCTTGTTCGGGGCCAGCCTGCTCATGGACGCGGGCGGGCTGCTGTTTGCCTCCTACTTCGAGTGGCGCGGCGTCTACGCCAACGATCGCTGGCCCGATCTCTTCTGGTGCACCGCCGCGGTGATCGCGCTGTTCGCCGCGCTGACGATCATCGCGCGGATCGATCGTCCGCTTCGGCTCTCCCACGAGGCCCTGCCCGGAGTCAGCCCGTCCCCGCTGCTCATCACCACCACGGTCGCCTGGACCATCGCCGCAGCGGTGATCCTGCACGGCGCCCTGGCCCACGACGAGCCGGCACTGATAGGCGGCTTGGTCGGCGTCGCCTGGATCGGCGTCGCGGCCGTGCTGCGAACAATCGCCGCTCTCTACGAGACGCGCTCGGCGTACCGCGGCCTGGATGAGGCGCACTTCTTGCTGGAACAGGCCCGAGAACGAGCCGATCAGCTCGTGTCCCAGCGCGACACGGTCATCACGCAGCTCGAGCAGCGCAACGCGGAGCTGACGGCGATCCAGACGATGCTGGGCCCGCTGCTGGACATGGTCGATGAGCGCACCTACGGGCAGCTGCGCTCCAACCTCGAAGAAGCCGGCGACGACCTCGCCGCGTGGCTCTCCCTCCCCGAGGAGCCAGGATCGAGCGACTAGACGCTAGCGCCGCGCAGACGGGCGAGGAGATCGTCGACCTCCGACTGGCTCGCGCCGCCTCGCCCCGACGGAAAGGCAGCAGTCATCGCGATCAGGGTCAGTACCTCCAGCACGCTCAGCTCGCCGTCGCCGCGTCGCAGTCCCGCGACACGCTCCGGCGAGGTATTGAGTGCCGACGCCGCGTCAGCGTCGCTCCAGCACATCAGCGTCACCGCTCGATCGAAGAGCGGTAGACCCACCAGGCCCACATCAGCCCTCTCGCGGGGCAGAGCTGCCGGTGCGGCGCCCGAGCCGTCGGCCCCGGCGATGTCGGCCTCTTCCAATACCGAGCGTTCGAGCTCGTCGATCGGGATCGAAAGAACACGCGCGAGCCGCAGCACGTCATGGATCGGCGGCTTGCTCACGCGTCCCAGCTCCCACGCCTCGATGCTGCTGGCATTGACGCCGCTCAGCTGCGCGGCGCGGGTGCGCGAGTAGCCCAAGTGCTCACGTCGATTTCTGAGCAGCTGGCCGAGCGACGTGTGCTTCGTCATCGCGACGCCTCGCAACCGTGGAGGTGACGTCCTGCCGGGAAGATCAACGCAGAGGCCAGGCTGTCATGGAGGTTGCTGGTTCGTGAGCCGGCGACCATGACCCGTCACGTAAATACCATACATGGGGGCTGGTCGCCTTGTCGTGCCTGCCCTTATGGAGGTTGCGCCTGACCCCGGCATACCCACGCTGACCGATCGCCATGTCCCTCGTGAGAGCCGGTGGCAGGCTTCGCCTGGTCATTCGGGATGAGATTTCAGGCAGAAGATCAACGGTCGAAGATTTACGTGATAGGCTCGTGCGGCTGACCGGCGACCGAAGACACCTACCGCCCGCAGCTGGCAACTAGCGCCCCGGATCTCCCCCGAACCTCCGGGGTGACGAAGACTCGAGGAGGTAGGGATAGTGCTCCGTCAGTGGTACCGCAACCTGCTCGTGCTGGCGCTGAGTTCGTTCGCTGTGCTTGGGCCGGTAGCGTTGGCCACGGCCGCTAATTGTCCCTCCCGCCCGCTTCCACCCTGTGGGCCCGTAGCCGTTACCGGCGGCGTTCATGCCCGTGCTGCGCGATGTGGGCACGTACCGCCCCCGGTCTGCCGCAGCGGCCAGCGGGGTCCACGGGGTCCACAAGGGCCCAGGGGCAGGGCCGGCGCCCTCGGCCGGACCGGACCGGCGGGACCCACTGGCGTGGCCGGACCCCAGGGCCTGCAGGGTGTCACGGGCAACGCGGGCGCGGCGGGCGCTCAGGGCGCCGCTGGTCCCATCGGGCCAATCGGCGCCACCGGCGCCACCGGCGCCCAGGGCGTGACGGGCAATACCGGCGCTGCGGGAACACCAGGCGCTCCAGGCCCGACAGGGCCGATCGGACCAGCCGGCCCGGCGGGCGCCACCGGAGCAGTCGGCCCCGACGGACCCGCGGGCGCTCAAGGCGCCACTGGTCCCATCGGACCAGCCGGAGCCGCAGGCCCAATCGGCGCCACCGGCGCCCAGGGCGTGACGGGCAATACCGGCGCTGCGGGAACACCAGGCGGCCCCGGTCCGACGGGACCGATCGGACCGGTCGGGCCCGGCGGACCGGCGGGGGCAGCTGGTTCCACGGGCACTGCTGGTCTCAACGGCGCGCCTGGAGCCGCGGGCGCGATCGGACCTACTGGCCCGCCAGGGGCAGCTGGTCCCGTCGGACCCCCAGGTCCCACCGGGGCGACGGGCGCGACCGGTGCGGCTGGCTCGCAGGGTTTGTCCCAATACGCGTACATCTACAACGAAGGTGCGCAGGTCGTGCCGATCGAGGCCGACGTCCAGTTCGACATGAACGGGCCGCTTACCG
>JBPCPO010000056.1:0-26515 GCA_050999075.1 Solirubrobacteraceae bacterium | reverse complement strand
GTGTACGCGGGCCTGGCCGTCTACGACACGATGCAGTTCATCAAGCCCGACGTGCAGACGATCTGCGTCGGCATCGCGATGTCGATGGGGGCGCTGCTGCTGGCCGGCGGCGCGGCTGGCAGGCGGATGGCGCTGCCCAACGCCAAGATCCTGATCCACCAGGTGTCCTCGAGCTTCCAGGGTCAGGCGACCGATATCGAGATCCACGCCAAAGAGATCATCGACATTCGCCGGCGGCTGGACGAGATCATCGCCAAGCACACGGGTCAGGAGCTCGACAAAGTGCGGCACGACACCGAGCGTGACTACTTTTTGAGCGCCGAGGAGGCCAAGGAGTACAGAATCATCGATCGCGTGATCTCGCAGCACCGAAGGCACTAGTCTTCGGGGCTGGAGAGCGCCGACCGAGCCGAGCTCTGGGAGAGAGGATTCATGGCACGTCCGACTGACTCCAACGAACAGCTTCTGTGCAGCTTCTGCGGCAAGTCCCAGCGGCAGGTAAAGAAGCTGATCGCCGGCCCCGGGGTGTACATCTGCGACGAGTGCATCGATCTCTGCAACGAGATCATCGACGAGGAGCTCACCGCCCCGCCGAGCTTCGACATCGAGAACCTCCCCAAGCCGCGGGAGATCTACGACGTCCTCAACGAGTACGTGGTCGGCCAGGAGCAGTCCAAGCGCTCGCTCTCGGTGGCGGTCTACAACCACTACAAGCGCGTCCAGATGATGCAGTCCGACGAGAACGACATCGAGCTGCAGAAGTCCAACATCCTCCTGCTCGGTCCCACCGGCTGCGGCAAGACGCTGCTGGCCCAGACGCTGGCCAAGATCCTCAACGTGCCGTTCGCGATCGCCGACGCCACGGCGCTGACCGAGGCGGGCTACGTGGGCGAGGACGTGGAGAACATCCTGCTCAAGCTGATCCAGGCCGCCGACTACGACGTCAAGAAGGCCGAGACGGGGATCATCTACATCGACGAGGTCGACAAGATCGCCCGCAAGGCCGACAACCCGTCGATCACCCGCGACGTGTCCGGCGAGGGCGTCCAGCAGGCGCTGCTGAAGATCCTCGAGGGAACCACCGCCTCGGTGCCGCCCCAGGGCGGGCGCAAGCATCCCCACCAGGAGTTCCTCTCGATCGACACCACCAACGTGCTGTTCATCTGCGGCGGGGCGTTCGCGAACCTCAACCGCGTGATCGAGCGCCGGATCGGTCATCAGGGCGTCGGCTTCGGGGCCGCGATTCAATCCAAGGAGCAGCGCGACACCGGCGAGGTGTTCGCACACTGCCTGCCCGAGGACCTGATCCAGTACGGCCTGATCCCCGAGTTCATCGGGCGCCTGCCGGTCATGTCGGCGATCCACCAACTCTCGCGCGAGGAGCTCACGCAGATCCTCACCGAGCCGCGCAACGCTCTGGTCAAGCAGTTCCAGCGCTTCTTCCAGTTCGACGGGATCGAGCTGGTGTTCTCCGAGGAGTCGTTGGTGTGCGTGGCCGACAAGGCGCTTGAGCGCGAGACCGGCGCCCGCGGACTGCGCTCGATCATCGAGGAGGTCCTGCTCGAGGTCCAGTTCGAGCTTCCGTCGCGGCGCGACGTGCGCAAGTGCGTGGTGACGAGGGAGACGATCGACAAGGGCGTCCCCCCGACGCTCGTCACGGTCGCCGCCCGCGAGGAGGAGGCAGCGTAGGGTTCACGGCGCCGATGTCCGAGCTGCCGTCACGGACCCGCTACGACCCGTCCGAGGTCGAGCCTCGAATTCTGGCGAGCTGGCTGCAGTCGGGCCTGTACCACCCTGTGCCCGAAGGCACCGCGCAGGAGAACTACTCGATCGCGATTCCGCCGCCGAACGTGACCGGCGTGCTGCACATGGGCCACGCGCTCAACAACGCGGTCCAGGACACGCTGATCCGCCACCAGCGGATGCGCGGCCGGCGGACGAAGTGGATCTTCGGCACCGACCACGCGGGGATCGCCACGCAGACCCAGGTCGAGCGGGCGCTCGAGCAGGAGGGCTCGAGCCGCTCGGAGCTCGGCCGTGAGGCGTTCGTCGGGCGGGTGTGGGAGTGGCGCGAGCGCTACGGCGGGGCGATCGTCGAGCAGCTCGAGCGTCTGGGCGCCTCCTGCGACTACGACGAGGAGCGCTTCACCCTCGACGACGGCTACGCCGAGGCGGTGGCGCACGTGTTCGTCGCCCTGTACGAGAAGGGCTACATCTACCGCGACCGCTACCTGGTCAACTGGGACCCGGGGAGCGCCTCGGCGATCTCCGACCTCGAGGTGGAGGAGCGCGAGGTCGATGACACCCTCTACTACATCGACTATCCGCTGGCCTCGGGCTCGGGGGCGATCACCGTGGCCACGGTGCGCCCGGAGACGATGCTCGGCGACAGCGCCGTGGCCGTGCACCCCGACGACGAGCGCTACCAGCGGTTGATCGGCGAGACGGCGATCCTGCCGCTGGTCGGGCGCAAGCTGAAGATCATCGCCGACGATTTCGCCAAGCCGCAGTTCGGGACCGGCGCGCTCAAGGTCACCCCCGCGCACGACCCCAACGACTTCGAGATCGGCGCACGCCATCGCCTGGAGCAGATCTCGGTCATCGGCGAGGACGGTCGGATGACCGCGCAGGCTGGGGACCGGTTCGCCGGGCTGACGGTCATGGAGGCGCGAGAGGCGGTGCTGGGCGCGCTGCGCGAACAGGACCTCATCGCTCGGACCGAGGAGTACCGCCACACGGTTCCGTTCTCGCAGCGCTCGGGCGAGCGGATCGAGCCGCTGGTGTCGCTGCAGTGGTTCATGCGGATGGACGAGCTCGCGCCGCCGGCGGTCGAGGTGGTGGCCAGCGGACGCGTTCGCTTCCATCCCGAGCGCTGGACGCGGGTTTACCTCGACTGGATGGAGAAGATCCGTCCGTGGTGCATCTCGCGCCAGCTGTGGTGGGGTCACCGGATCCCCGTCTGGTACCGAGGTCAGGAGACCTACGTCGGTTTGTCGGCCCCCGAGGGAGAGGGCTGGGAGCGCGACCCCGACGTGCTCGACACCTGGTTCTCGAGCGCCCTGTGGCCGTTCGCGACGCTCGGGTGGCCGGCGCAGACCCCGCAGCTGCGGGCGTTCTACCCGACGGACGCACTCGCCACCGGTCGCGACATCATCTTCCTGTGGGTGGCACGGATGATCATGATGGGGCTCGAGTTCACCGGCGAGCTGCCGTTCGCCGACGTCTGCATCAACTCGATCATCCAGGCCCCCGACGGGCGCCGGATGTCCAAGTCGCTCGGGACCGGCATCGACCCCCTGAACCTGATCGACGGCGGGCCGCGCCCGCCCGTGTTTCCCGAGGGAGGCGACTTCCCCGCCTACGGGGCCGACGCGGTGCGGTGGGGCCTGCTGGCGATGTCCTCCGGCCAGGACGTCCGCTTCAGCGAGGAGAAGATCGCCCAGGGGCAGCAGCTGACCAACAAGCTGTGGAACGCGTCACGGCTGATTCTGCTGGGCCTGGATGCTGGCGATCGGGGGGAAGGCGAGCTTCGGCCGGGGACGATCGAGGACCGCTGGATCCTGTCGCGCCTGCACCGGGCGCGGACCGAGACCGCGGCCCGGATCGAGCGCTACGACTTCTCCCACGCCGCGCTCGGGCTGTACGACTTCGTCTACGGCGAGCTGTGCGATTGGTACCTCGAGCTGGTCAAGCCGCGGCTGCGAGCCGGCGACCGCGAGCTCGTCGCCGTCGCGCTCCACGTGCTGACCGAGACGCTCGCGTTCGCTCACCCGATGATCCCCTTCGTGACCGAGGAGATCTACGCCCACGTTCCGGGCACGACCGGACTGCTGGCCGCCCGCAGCGCGACCGACCCCGAGTGGTCGCTCGACGAAGGCGCCGAGGCGGCGCTGGCGCGGATGGTCGAGGCGGTCCAGGCGCTGCGCGCCTGGCGGGACTTCGCCGGGGTCAGGGCCGGTGCGAATCTCCCGGCTCGGCTCGCCGCCGAGGGCTACGAGGAGACCGCGGAGCACCTGGCGCGGCTGGCCAGGCTGACGTTCTCCACGGAAGCGGGGGCGGGGACGCCGGTTGCGGCGGTCGCGATCCCCGGCGGGGAGATCCAGATCCTCGACAGCGACGATCTCGATCTCGGTGCCGCACAGCGCCGGCTCGCCGTCCGGCGGGCCAAGCTCGAGCAGGAGATCGATCGGGCGCAGCGCAAGCTCTCGGGCGGCGGGTTCGTGGCCAAGGCGCCGGCGGACGTCGTGCAGGCCCAGCGCGACCGATTGACCGCGCTGCGGGCAGAGCTCGAGGCGACGTGACGCCCAAGGTGACGTCGGGCCCGGCGGACCTGGAGGCCAGGTGACGCCCGAGCAGGCGGAGCGCTACCTGCTCTCGCTCGAGTTGTTCGGGATGCGGTTCGGGCTTGACCGGATGCGCCGCCTGATGACCGCACTCGGACACCCCGAGCGACGATTCGACTCGATCCACGTCGTCGGCACCAACGGCAAGTCCTCGACGGTGCGGATGATCGCGGCGATCCTCTCGCGCCACGGAATCCGAACCGGGGCCTACCTGTCCCCGCACCTGGTGTCGTTCGGCGAACGGATCCGGATCGATGACGCCGATCTGGACGCGAGCGCGTTTGCGGGCGCGATGCAGCGTGCCGCCCGGGCCGCCGAGCTGGTCAACCGATCGCTCGTGGGCGAGGACCGGGTGACGCAGTTCGAAGCGCTCACGGCCGCCGCGTACTCCGAGCTCGCGCGGGCCGGGGTGGAGGTCGCGGTGATCGAGGCGGGCCTGGGAGGTCGCTACGACGCGACCAACGTGATCCCGTCGACCGTGCAGGTGCTCACCAACGTCGGACTGGAGCACACGCGCTGGCTCGGCCCCACGATCGCGGACATCGCGGGCGAGAAGCTCGCCGTGGTGAGGGACGAGGGAACGCTCGTGCTGGGGCCGGGGCTGAATCCCGACGCCGAGGCGGTGGCGCGAGAGGTGGCGGGCAGTCGCCGCGCCCGGATCGTCCGGGCGCAGGCCGACCCGGGGGTTCCCGTCGGAGCGCTCGGCACGTTCCAGCGTCGCAACTTTGCGCTCGCGCGCACGGCGGCGGCGGCCTTCCGGGGTGAGCTCGACGACGACGCGGTGGCCGCGGCGGCGGCGGACATCCGCGTGCCGGGACGGCTGCAGATCGTCGCTCACGATCCGCTGACCCTGCTCGACGGAGCCCACAATCCCGACGGGGTGGCGGCTCTCGTCGAGTCGATACCCGAGCTGGTGCAGGGACACGAGCGTCTCGTCGCGGTGATCTCGATCCTCGACGACAAGGACGCCGCCGGCATGCTCGCGGCGTTGCTGCCGTGGTGCGACGCCGTTGTCTTCTGTCGCAGTCAGAATGCACGCGCCTTGCCGCCGCCGACGCTCCAGTCACTCGCCCGCCAGCGTGGCTGTGCGGACTCGGAGGTCGTGTCCGCGCCCCGGGCCGCGCTGGCGCGGGCCCGCGAGCTCGCCGGCCCGGACGGTGTCGTGCTCGCCACCGGCTCGATCTACCTCGTCGCCGACCTGTCGCGCCCGCTCGGCCAGGAACGGGTCTCGAGCCTATGAGCGTCTTGTGAGCGACGACGAGGAGCCCGGCCTCGTCGTCATGATCGGCCTGTTCGCCCTGATCGTGGCCGTCGTCATCCTGGTCTTCTTCGGGATGGGGTACGTGTTCGGCCGGGCGTTCCTGTAGGCCAGATGTCCGTGCCGATCACTACACTCGCGTCCACGATGCTGCCGTGGGGCGTTTTCGGAATCAGCAACAGCGGCGTCAACCTCGCTGTCGACCTGCTGATCGTCTTCCTGGTCATCATCTACCTGGCGCTGGTGTACTGGACCTACGCCGACGCGACGCGCCGGATCGAGGATCCGATGCTGGTCGCCTGCGCCACCGCCGCGTCGCTGTTCCCGTTCGTCGGGACGACCATCTACATGATCATCAGGCCACCCGAGTTCCTCGACGACGTGCACGAGCGGGAGCTCGAGATGCAGACCGCCGAGGCACGGCTGATCGAGCTCGGGTACCACTTCTGCCCGCACTGCGATTACGAGGTGGAGAAGGACTTCCTCCGCTGCCCGAGCTGCCAGCGAAAGCTGAAGGATCCCTGCCAGACGTGTGGCCGCCCGCTGGATCCGACGTGGAAGGTCTGCCCGTTCTGCGAGGCGGAGCTGGGGTCTTCGCCGACCACGCCCCGCCGCGCGCGCCGGCGCCGCGACGGCAGCTCCGAGCCGATAACCGGCACGGCGGGATTCGTGGAGCCGGGTGGCGCGACCGCACGCTCGGAGTTCGGTGGGAGCACCGCGCGCTCGGAGCCGAGCGGTACGACGGCGCGCTCGCAGCGCGGTGGCCCGTCCGCCACCTGACCCACGCTCGAGAACCAAGATCCGCCGCAAATGGAGCAAACGCTCATCCTCGTCAAGCCCGATGCCTTCGCGCGCAACCTCACCGGCGAGATCATCGCTCGCTTCGAGCGCAAGGGACTGAGGCTGGCGGCGCTCAAGCAGATGAAGGTCAGCCGAGAGCTCGCGCAGCGTCATTACGCCGAGCACGCCGGCCAGGACTTCTACGACCGGCTGATCACCTTCATCACCTCCGGCCCGTTGGTGGCGATGGTGCTGGAGGGCGAGCAGGCGATCGGCGCTGCGCGCCAGGTGATCGGGGCCACCGACCCGCTTCAGGCCGGCGCCGGTTCGATCCGGGGCGACTACGCGATCGAGATCGCCCGGAACCTGGTCCACGGATCGGATTCGGGTGACTCCGCGGATCGGGAAGTCGGGCTGTTCTTCCCGGAGCTGGCTCGGTCCTGAGAAGCTTCCATGCCTCCGCTGATCCTCGCCTCGCGCTCGCCGCAGCGGCGAGCGATCCTGGAGCAGCTCGGGGTCGAGTTCTCGGTGCGGGTGCCGGAGGTCGAGGAGCTGATGGCGGGCCCGCCGCACGAGGTGGTCGTCGAGAACGCGTACCGCAAGGCCAGGTCGGTGTCACGCCATGCTCCCGGAGCGCTGATCCTCGGCGTCGACACGATCGTCTGCCTCGGCTCCCGGATCTACGGAAAGCCGACAGACGAGGCGGGCGCGCGCGCGACGCTCAACGCGCTGCAGGGCCGCTCGCACGCCGTGTTCAGCGGCGTGTGCCTGATCGACGGTGACCGATGCCGCACGGCGCTCGCCCGCACGACGGTTGAGCTGCGCTCGCTCGACGCCGCGACGATCGACTGGTACCTGCGCACCGGGGAGTGGCGCGAGCGCGCCGGCGGCTACGCGATCCAGGGCGCCGGCGCAGCGCTCGTGGCCAGGATAGAGGGCGATTACACGAACGTGGTCGGGCTGCCGGTCCCGACCGTGCTGGGCCTGACGCCGGGACTGCTGGGGCCCGGGTAGCCGGAGCGCAGTGCACGCTTGCGCCCACCCGCTCACCGCTGCCGCGCCCGGCCCCGGGCCAAGAGCGGAGGCGATCGTTCCCGGCGCGCTCACGTCTGTGCGTCCGCGAGCTCGCAGTTTCCAGCGTTTTCTCCGTGCAGGGGGTGGCGCGGGACCTCGGCCGGAGGGTCCGGTTCGGGTAGACTCCGGCGCGGACGG
The DNA here is from genome assembly GCA_050999075.1 of Solirubrobacteraceae bacterium. Lineage (GTDB taxonomy): Bacteria > Actinomycetota > Thermoleophilia > Solirubrobacterales > Solirubrobacteraceae > Palsa-465. The sequence continues at coordinate 18,922 of JBPCPO010000056.1, read as the reverse complement.
AGCTGGCAGCCTGGTGCGGTCCTGCCGTAACTCGTCGCCCCGCCCGCCGCTTCCCTCTACCCTGCTGGAGAATTGGGCTTCCTCACCTACCTGACCGGCTTCGGTGGCCGTGACATGGCGGTCGACCTCGGGACCGCCAACACGCTCGTCTACGTTCGCGGGCGCGGCATCGTGCTGTCCGAGCCGAGCGTGGTGGCGGTCGACTCGCGTACCGGCGAGGTGCATGCGGTGGGGATCGAGGCCAAGCGCATGCTCGGTCGCACGCCGGGAACGATCTCGGCCATCCGCCCGCTCAAGGACGGCGTGATCGCCGACTTCGAGGTCACCGAGGAGATGCTCCGGCACTTCATCCAGAAGGTGCATCAGAACCGGTGGGCGCACCCGCGGGTGGTGGTCTGCGTGCCCAGCGGCGTCACCGGGGTCGAGAAGCGCGCGGTGGAGGAGGCCTGCCTGTCCGCCGGAGCGCGTCAGGCGTACCTGATCGAGGAGCCGATGGCGGCCGCGATCGGCGCCGGGCTTCCGGTCGGAGAGCCGACCGGCTCGATGGTGGTGGACATCGGCGGCGGCACGAGCGAGGTCGCCGTGATCTCGCTGGGCGGGATCGTCGTCTCGCAGTCGATCCGGGTGGGTGGCGACGAGCTCGACGAGGCGATCATCAACTACGTCAAGCGCGAGTACAAGCTCCTCATCGGCCAGCAGACCGCGGAGGAGGTCAAGCTCGAGATCGGCTCGGCATTTCCGATGGCCGACGAGCTCCAGGCCGAGATCCGCGGCCGCGACATGGTCTCGGGGCTGCCCAAGACGGTGGTCCTCACGAGCGAGGAGATCAGGGGTGCGCTCGAGGAGCCGGTCTCCCAGATCATCGATGCGGTCAAGGAGACGCTTGACCGCACCCCACCGGAGCTGGCCTCCGACGTCATGGATCGTGGCATCATGCTGGCGGGAGGCGGTTCGCTGCTGCAGGGGATGGAAGAGCGCCTGCGTCACGAGACGCAGATGCCCGCGCACCTGGCCGAGTCGCCGCTGACCTGTGTCGCGGTGGGCTCGGGGAGATCATTGGAGGAGTTCGAGGCCATCCACCGTTCGAGCAAGAGCTCACGCAAGCGACGACGCCGTTGAAACGCTCGTGGGCCCTGAGGCGGCGCGGAGCAGGACCTTGGAGACGTCCAGCTCGTGCATGACAAGCAAATCCGACGTCGGCGTGCGGTGCTCGCAGGGCTCGTCGCCGTCTCCCTGATCCTGCTCACCGCATACTTCGGCGAGTCGCCGAGCAGCCCGCTGCACAGCGTGCAGCGGGGGATCGTCCAGGTTCTCTCCCCGATCCAGGAGGGCGCGAGCACGGTGCTGACACCCGTCCGCGATGTCGCCGGGTGGTTCTCGAGCACGTTCCGCGCCAAGTCCGAGCGCGACCGCCTGCAGAAGCAGGTGGAGACATTGACGGCCAAGCTCGGCGACGCCCAGCAGCGCGCGCTGAACGACGCTCAGCTGACCAGGGAGGTCGGGCTCGACAACAGCCTTGGCATCTCCGCCTATCAGCCCGTCGGGGCTCAGGTGATCGGTCAGGACCCGGCGGTGTTCTACGCCACGATCGAGGTCGACAAGGGCTCCGACGACGGCGTCCACAAGGACGACGCGGTGATCGGGGACGGCGCGCTGGTGGGCAAGGTCTCGCTCGTGGCGCCGGGGGTCTCGTACGTGACGCTGATCACCGACCACACGTTTGCGGTCAGCGCCGAGGTCCAGGACCCAGCCGGCGATCGGGGCGTGCTCGTTCCCGCCGTCGGCAATCCCCATCAGCTGCTGCTCCAGGACCTGCCCCCGCACGCCCCGGTCGGGGTCAACCAGCAGGTCGTCACCTCGGGCTTCAAGGTCGGGCCGCTCGGCTCGCTCTACCCGGCGGCAATCCCGATCGGGTACGTCTCAGGCGCCAATCAGACCGACCTGCTCAACAGCGGACAGGTGCAGGTGACCCCGCTCGCCGACCTGCGTCACCTCGTCGACGTCCAGATCCTGACCCGTCTGCACCCGGGCTCCCAGCGCGCGCAGGTGCCATGAGTCCCACCCTGAATCTCCCCCTGCGACTGGTCGCGCTCGCGTTCGTCACCGTGGTGCTCCAGGAGGCGGCCGTGTCGCAGATCTCGATCTTCGGGGTCAGCGCCGACCTCTCCCCGCTCGTCGTGATGTCCGTCGGCCTGCTCGCGGGCTCGCTGGCCGGGGCGGCGATGGGGTTCGGTGCCGGGCTGTTCGTCGATATGGTGCTCGTGCAGACGCTCGGCGTGACCTCGCTGCTCTACATCGCGATCGGCTACTGGTCGGGACGGCTGCGGGAGCTGCGCGACCCCGCCCACGGGCTGGTCCCGCTGGCCACGGGCGCCGCCGCGACCGCGCTCGCCGGCGCGGGGATGGCGGTGATCCAGTTCCTGCTCGGAGTCGACGCCCCCGTGAGCCTGCTCCTCGTGCAGCAGCTCGTGATCACGGTGCTGGTCAACACGCTGATCGCGCTGCCGGTGTACGCGATCGTGCGCCGGTTCATCCAACCCGCGCTACCGCAGGATCCCCGCCGGCGCCGCCGGCGCGCCTACACGACCGGTGGACTCAGCCCGCTCCAGCGTCCGTCGCAGCGTCTGGGCGCGAGCACTCGGTCGCCGGCAGGATGACGCCGCTGCCCGAAGACCGGCGCCCCCCGCTCACCCCCCAGCTCGCGCGGCGCGTCGCGCTGCTGGGCGCCTTCGCGCTGGCCCTGTTCGCGATCGTGTTCTTCCGCCTGTGGTACCTCCAGGTCCTCTCGGGCGACCAGTACCTGGCGCAGGCGAGCGGGAACCGCACGCGCAAGATCGCGATCCCCGCCCCGCGGGGACAGATCGTCGACCGCAGCGGCAACGTCCTCGTCGACAGCACGATCGCGCTGGCGGTACGGATCTCGCCCGACGCGCTCCCGGTCGTGCTCCCGGAGTCAGCCGTGAAGCGACCGCTGCCGCCAACCCCGCGCCGGGATGTGACCGTCTACCGCCGGCTGGCCGGAGTGCTGCGCATGTCCACGAAGCCCATCAGCTGCGCCGTGGCCGGACACGGCATCGCCCGCCTCTCACCCATCGGCTGCGACGTCGCCCAGCAGCACGCCCAGCTGCCCTACGCCGACGTGACGATCAAGAGCCCGGTCACGCCCGCGGTGCAGTACTACCTTGCCGAGCGCCAGGACCAGTTCCCCGGGGTGAGCGTCCAGCAGGTCTTCGCGCGCTCCTATCCCCTCAAGCGGGTGGCCGCCCAGCTGTTCGGAACCGTCGGCCCGATCAGCTGCATCTCCCCGAGCACCCCGAGCAACTGCGAGCTTCACCAGGCACACTTCCGCGGGGTGTCCCAGAACGCGGTTGTCGGCCAGTCGGGGCTCGAGTACTACTACGACCACTACCTGAGCGGGGAGGACGGCGCGCAGTACATCCAGGTCGACGCTCACGGCCAGCCCAAGGGCACGTTGCCCGCGACCAAGCCCAAGCCCGGCTACACCCTGCAGCTGTCGCTCGACGTCGGACTCCAGAAGGCCGGCGAGCAGGCGCTCCAGCAGGCCATCGCCTCCAATCCCCCGGCCAACGGGGGTTCGTTCGTGGCCCTCGACCCCGACAACGGGGAGGTGCTCGCGATGGGGTCCAACCCGAGCTTCGACCCGAACCGGTTCGTCAAGCCGCAGTCGAAGGCGGCCTACGCGCAGCTGAACAATCCCGCCAGCAACTTCCCGCTGATCAACCGCGCGATCCAGAGCGCCGGTCCGGTCGGCTCGACGTTCAAGCCGATCACCGCCACGGCGGCGCTGCAGAGCGGCGCCTGGAGCCTGTCGGACACCTTCGACGACACCGGGCAGTTCTGCATCGGGACCCAGTGCCGCCACAACGCCGGCGGCGCGGTCTACGGCCCGCTCGACCTCGTCAACGCGATCCGAGTGTCCTCGGATGACTTCTTCTACAACCTCGGCCGGGCGACCAACACCGATCCCACGCTCCACCCCAATGGCGGCGCGCTGCAGCACTGGGCGCGGCTGTATGGGATCGGCCGGCCGACCGGCATCGACCTCGGCGGCGAAGTGCGCGGGAACCTGCCGTCCCCGCGCTGGCGGGCCAAGGTCGACCGGCTGGAGCTCGAGTGCGAGCAGGGGACGGGGCCGTACGCGGGGAAGGGCACGCACAGCTCGTGCGGGATCGCCGACGGGCGTCCGTGGGCGGTGGGCGACAACATGAGTCTCGGGATCGGCCAGGGCGACGTCCAGACCACGCCGCTGCAGCTCGCGGTGGCCTATTCGGCCATCGCCAACGGCGGGACGATCGTGCGTCCCCACCTCGGCCTCGGGGTCGATCAACCCGACGGCACCCTGGCGCGGAGGATCGACCCACCACCCGCCCGCCACATCAACATCGCCCCGCAGAACCTCGACGCCATCCGCCAGGGCCTGCGCGGCGCCGCCTCGCAGCCGGGGGGGACCTCGGTCGACGTGTTCGGCAACTTCCCCGAGCAGGTCTACGGCAAGACCGGCACCGCCCAGTACAACGGCCAATCGGATTACTCCTGGTATGCGTGCTTCGTCCCCCGGTCGGCGACCACCACGCCGATCGTCGTCGTGGTCACCGTCCAGCAGGGCGGCTTCGGCGCCGCGGCCGCCGCGCCGGCCGCGCGTCAGATCCTCTCCCAGTGGTTCTTCGGCAACAAGGGAAAGTTCGTGGCCGGAAGCTCGAAGACCTTATGAGCCGCCGGATGACTCCGGCGGCCTGCGCCTCACTCGAGCCCGGATGGCGAGCGGAGCCCGCATGAGGCCGATTCAGATCGCCGACGAGTCGCCGGCCTCCCGGCGCCGCGTGCTGGTGCTGTTCGACCCGCTGCTGATTCTGGCCGCGCTCGGCCTCGTCGCATGCTCGCTGGTCACGCTCAAGGGAGCGACCAGCGGCGCGTTCAAGGGCCACCCGCTGTACTACGTGGAGCGCCAGGCGATCTACGCCGGCATCGGCATCGTGCTCGCGCTGCTGCTCTCGCAGATCGACTACTCGCGGTTGCGCGAGTACAAGTACGGCCTGTACGGGCTCCTGATCGCCTCCAACGTGCTCGTGTTCGCCGTGGGCAGCAGCGCGCTCGGAGCGCAGCGGCGGTTCAACTTTCCCTTCTTCCAGGTCCAGCCCTCCGAGTTCGGCAAGGTGCTGCTGATCGTCTCGCTGGCGGCGTTCGCGGTCGACCGCTCGCGGCGGCTGCACGAGCGCGCGACCACGGCGCGGATCATGCTACTGACGCTCATAGCGGCGCTGCTCGTGATCGCCCAGCCCGACCTCGGGACGGGGCTGGTGTACGTCGCCGTGGGCTTCACCGTGCTGCTCGTCGCCGGCACGTCGTGGAAGCAGCTGACGGCCCTGCTGGGGATGTTCGCCGCCGCGGTGGCGATCGCGCTGGCGGGGGCGCCCGCGCTCGGCGTCCACGTTCTGCAGGGCTACCAGAAGCAGCGCATAACCGCATTCCTGCATCCCTCCAGCAATCCGCGCAAGTGCCTGCCGTGCTATCAGGTAGATCAATCGCTGATCGCTGTCGGTTCCGGCCAGAAGGCCGGCCGCGGGGTCGCCCACGCCACCCAGACGACGCTGGGCTACCTGCCCGAGAACGGCACCGACTTCATCTTCTCCGCGGTGGGGGAGACGTACGGCTTCGCCGGAGCCGCCCTCGTGCTGTCGCTGTACGCGTTGTTGTTCTGGCGCACGCTGCGCGTCGTCACGCTGGCCAAGAACCTCTACGGCACCCTGATCGCCGGGGGCATCCTCGCGCTGCTGATGTTCCAGATGTTCGTGAACGTCGGCGTGACCCTGGGGATCATGCCGGTCACCGGGGTCCCTCTGCCCCTGATGAGCTACGGGGGCTCCTCGGTACTCGTAACATTCCTCGCCATCGGCCTGCTGCAGTCGATCCACATCCAGGCCCGGGTAGCTGACGCCGCCAAGGGTCGGGTACTGATTTCGTAATGGCCGCGGCGCCTTGCCGGCGCGCAGCCCCAAATCGGTGCCGCGTCTCCGGGCGCGCCGCCCAGATTTCCCAAAGGACTGAATGACAATTGAAGAAGCAAGTGCTGGTCAGCGTGGATCGTGGGGAGACCCGCGTCGCGCTGCTGGAGGCGAGTGGAACCATCACCGCCCGCAAGCCGGGATCCGCGTCGGTGGCCACCGCCGCCGGAGGTCGTGGCCGGCGACGTAAGCCCGCCGCGCCCGCCGCCGGCTATCAGGTGGCGGAGCTCTACCTCGAGCGCCGCGGCGCGCGCTCGATCGTCGGCAACATCTACAAGGGTCGCGTCGACAACGTCCTGGCCGGGCTGGAGGCTGCGTTCGTCGACATCGGCCTGGAGAAGAACGGCTTCCTGCACGTCGACGAGATCGTGCTGCCCGGCGTCGACGCGCCGCGGCGCGGTCGCGGCGGGGCGCGGGACAGCCGCCAGATCACCGGGATGCTCTCGCCCGGGCAGGACATCGTCGTCCAGGTGGTCAAGGACCCGCTCAAGAGCAAGGGCGCACGCCTGTCGATGGATCTGACCATCGCCGGGCGCTACATGGTCTACACCCCGTACGGCGAGGGTGTCGGCGTCTCCCGTCGGCTCGAGGAGTCCGAGCGCGAACGGCTGCGCAAGCAGGCGGCCAAGCTCGACCTCCGGGGCGCCGGGGCGATCATCAGAACCGCGGCCCACGGGGCCCAGCGGGCCGACCTCGAGCGGGAGCTGGTGTATCTGTTCAAGCTCGGCGAGGTGTTGCAGAACCGGGTCGCCCAGACGCCGGCGCCGGCGTTGGTGTTCCAGGAGGCCGACCTCTCGGTTCGCGTGGTGCGCGACATCTACTCCGCGGTGTTCGAGCGGGCGATCGTGGATGACCCCAAGCAGCACCATCGACTGCTCTCGTTCTTCTCCCGTACGGCGCCGGAGCTGGTCGAGTACGTCGAGCTGTGGGAGGAGGAGCAGCCGCTGTTCGAGGCCTTCGGGGTCGAGGAGGTGCTGGCCTCGACGCTGTCGCGACGGGTCGACCTCCCCAGTGGTGGGTACCTGATGATCGACTACACCGAGGCTCTGACCGTCATCGACGTCAACTCGGGCTCGTTCATCGGCAGGGGCAAGGGGGCTCGGCTCGAGGACACGATCACCAAGACCAACCTCGAGGCCGCCGACGAGGTCGTGCGCCAGCTGCGCCTGCGCGACATCGGCGGGATCATCGTCATCGACTTCATCGACATGGCGCGCGCCCGCAACCGCGATGCCGTCCTCAAGACGCTGCGCGCCGCCCTCAGCGAGGACCGGACCAAGACCTTCGTGGTCGAGATCTCTCCCCTGGGACTGGTCGAGATGACCCGTCAGAACGTGACCGACGGGGTGAGGGAGATCATGACCAGGCCGTGCCCCACCTGCGACGGCGAAGGGGTGATCAAGTCCGAGGAGACGATCGCCATCGCCTTCGAGCGCCGCCTGCGTGACCTGGCCAAGGAGACCGACGCGCAGGCGCTGCTGATCCAGATGAATCCCCGCGTGAGCGGCGAGTTCACCGGCAACGACTCGCGGGTGCTGCACTCGATCGAACAGGAGACGGGCAAGTGGTTTCACTTCGAGGGCTCCGAGGGCCTGCCGTTGGAGCACTTCGCGGTGCTGCTCGAGGGCGACCGTGAGCAGGTGCTCGAGCGTTCGCTGCCCTTCCGTGAGGGCGAGGAGGTGCACGTCGAGATCGTCGAGCCCCACATGTACAGCCCGGGCGACGCGGTGGCCAAGGTCGACGGCTACATCATCGCCGTGACCGGGGGTGGCCGGCACGTGGGGGAGAAGCTGCTGGTGCGGATCGACGAGGTCGGGCGAAGCGCGGCCGTGGCCTCGCTCGTGGGCGCGCCGCCGGCGCCCGAGGGCCAGCGGCGCGGTTCACGTCCAACGTCCTCGGCTTCGGAGGGTCAGCGGCGCAGTTCACGTCCGGCGTCCTTGGCTTCGGAGGGTCAGCGGCGCGGTTCGCGTACGGCGCCCTCAGCGCCGGACCCACCGGACGTACAGGACGCGCAGGACGTGCCCGACGTCGAGAGGGAGGTGAGGGACGGCGATGGCGTAGAATCAAAGCCTCGGCGCCGTGGCCGCAGAGGCGGACGGCGCCGTTCTGGCGCCCGGAGTCAATCCGCCACGCCCACGTCCCCGTCATCCGAGTGAGCAGCCATGTACGCGATCGTCAAGACCGGTGGTAAGCAGTACCGCGTCCAGGAGGGACAATCCCTGCTGGTCGAGCGCCTGCCCGCGGCCGGCGGCACCGACGTGTCGCTGGCACCCCTGCTCTACGTCGACGACTCCACGGTGCTGGACGGCTCGGAGCTCGAACAGGTCAGCGTGCAGGCCCGGGTGCTCGGACACGAGCGCGGTCCCAAGCTGAGGATCGTGAAGTTCAAGCCCAAGCGCGGCTACCGGCGCCGGACCGGGCATCGTCAGGAGCTGACCCGCATCGAGGTGACGGGGATCAAGCTCGCCGCCGACGCCGCGGGCGCATCCCCGAACCCAGCTTCAGGAACGGAGGCCACCGATGGCGCATAAGAAAGGCCTGGGATCGTCGCGCAACGGCCGTGACTCCAACGCGAAGCGGCTCGGCGTCAAGGTGTTCGCCGGTCAGGCCGTCACTGGGGGCGAGATCATCGTCCGCCAGCGCGGCACGCGCTTCAAGCCCGGCGACGGCGTCGGGATCGGCCGCGACGACACGATCTTCGCCCGGTCGCCGGGCACCGTGCAGTTCACCCGCGGTCGCCGGGGCCGAATGATCTCCATCGTGCCCGGCACGAGCGATGGTGCTCGCGCCCCTGCCCCTGTCCCTGCCGCGGACGAGTAGTCCCCGCCGAGCGGCCCTGTAGGCCTCGCGCCGAGAAATCGCTTCAGGGACGGCGCTGCCGTGCCGATACATGAGCGACCGGGGACGGTAGACCCCCGAAGCGTAAGCCGACGAGCTCGCCAGCTCGTGCGCGCGTTCTCGCAACCAATCGGAGGTTCTAGATGGGAATCGGCACGTCAATTTTCCTGATCGCGGTCGGAGCGATCCTGCGGTTTGCGGTCAGCGTCACCACCAGTGGGTTCAATCTCCACACGATCGGCTTGATTCTGATGATCGTCGGCATCGTCGGGCTGGTGACCTCGCTGTTCTGGATCACGATGTGGCGCGATCGTCGACGCGGCGTGGCCACCGTGGGTCGGCGCGAGGTCCCCGTGGAGCGCGAGATCGACCCGTACTAGCCCCAAATCCCACGCCGAGCGGCGTCGTTCATCACGACGCCGCCGGTGATGGGCCCAGCCGCGTGAGTCGTCGAGCTGGCAGGATCACCCCATGTACGACCGGGCTCGAATCCACGTCCAGGCCGGGACGGGGGGAGACGGCTGCCTCAGCTTCCGGCGCGAGGCCCGCGTCCCGAAGGGCGGCCCCGACGGCGGCGACGGCGGGCGGGGCGGCGATGTCGTGTTGGTGTGCGACGACTCGCTGCGCGATCTGGCGGGGTTTCGGCGCCGGTCACACTTCAAGGCCTCACGTGGGGGTCACGGCGAGGGGTCGCTGAGGCACGGGGGTGAGGGGGGGAGGCTCGAGATCGCGGTCCCACCCGGGACCGAGGTGCTGATCGAGGCCGGCACCGAACTGCTCGCCGAGCACGACGAGGCTCGTCATGATCTCCTGCGCCCCGGCCAGCGGGTGCTCGCGGCCCGGGGTGGATCCGCCGGCCGGGGGAACAAGCGGTTTGCGGGGCCCACCCACCAGGCGCCGCGCTTCGCCGAGCGGGGCCTGCCGGGGGACGAGACATGGATCACGTTGACGCTCAAGCTGCTGGCGGACGTGGGTCTCGTCGGACTGCCCAATGCGGGTAAGTCATCGCTGCTCACCCGCATCACCCGGGCCCACCCCAAGGTGGCCGGGTATCCGTTCACCACGCTCGAGCCGGTGCTGGGCACGCTCCAGTCCGACGAGCGTCAGCTCGTGATCGCCGACATCCCGGGACTGATCGAGGGTGCCAGCGCCGGGGCCGGTCTCGGCCACGACTTCCTCGCCCACGTCGAGCGCACGCGCCTGCTCGTCCACGTGCTCGACCTCCGGCCGCTGGACGGCAGTGACCCGATCGCCAACCATGCCACGGTCGAGCTCGAGCTCGAGCGCCACGATCCTCGCCTGGCCGTTCTGCCCCGCGTGCTGGCCCTGTCCAAGGCCGATCTGGTGGACGGGGAGACGGCCGTCGCGGCCGCCGAGGAATGGTGCCGGCGGCTGGGGCCAAGCGTCCCGGTGATCGTCACCTCCTCGGTCACCCGCATCGGGCTCCCGCGGCTGGCGTCGGAGCTGATGCGCCGGATCCCGATCAGCGGCACCGATCAGCCGGATCAAAGCGCCGCACTCTCCGAGGATGTTGGCGGCGGGCGCAGCCCGGACCTGATCGCCGCCGTCGCTCCCATCGATCCCGATGTCCCGCTCGCGCAACACAGGACGTTTCGGCCGGCGGCAAGGGGTGGATTTCAGGTCCAGAGGATCAGAGAGAACGTATTCATGGTCAGCGGTGTGGCAGTCGAGCGCCTGGTGGCGCGCTACGACCTCGAGAACGAGGACGCACTGGCCCACCTCGAGCGCCGTCTTCGCGGCGCCGGAGTGATGCGCGCCCTCCAGGCGGCGGGATTTCAGTCCGGCGACGAGGTCGAGATCGCCGGCGTGGCGTTCGAAATCGACCCGGAGCTGTAGCCCCTGCGGGCCGGCCACCCCAGGGCCGGCCCGCCGCCCGCCGTCAGCCGCCGCGGCCGCAAGGCCTCGATTAACCTCTGAGGCAATGAGCTGCATCGTGGTCAAGCTTGGTTCGAGCATCGTCGCCGGCGAGCACGGGGAGGTGCGAACCGACGTCCTGGCGCGGATCTGCGACGAGCTGGGCGAGCTGCATCACGACGGCCGGCAGCTGATCGTCGTGACCAGCGGCGCGATCGCCCGCGGGATGGGAGTGATGGCGATACCGCTGCGCCCGCGCGCGATCGACGAGCTCCAGGCCGCCAGCGCAGTCGGACAGGGCAAGCTCTACCAGGTCTACGACGAGCTGCTGAGGGCTCGCGGCGTGCCGAGCGCTCAGGTGCTGCTGACGTTCTTCGACATGAGCGCGCGCACGCATTACCTCAATGCCCGCCAGACTCTGCGCAAGCTGCTGGAGTGGGGTGTGGTCCCGGTGATCAACGAGAACGACACCACGGCCACGGATGAGATCTCGTTCGGCAACAACGACTTCCTCGCCGCGCAGGTCGCGATCCTGCTCGGGGCGCAGCGGTTGCTGCTGCTGACCGACGTCGAGGGCGTCTTCGCCGCCGACCCGCGCTCTGATCCGGCGGCGCGGTTGGTCGCCCGGGTGGACGACTTCGAAGCGCTCCAGGGACTGGACATCGGCCACGCCACCTCGCCGCTGGGCTCGGGCGGGATGCGCTCCAAGGTGCTCGCGGCGGAGATGGCCACGGCGGCGGGCATCCCGGCCGTGGTGGCCAACGGCCTGACCCCCGGGACGATCCTCGCCGCGGCGGCCGGCGAAGCCGTCGGGACTCGGTTTGCCGCCCGCGAGGGCCGCTATTCGAGCTTCAAGCTATGGCTCAAGTACGCCAAGCCCGTCCGGGGCCGCGTGCTCGTGGACGGCGGAGCCGCACGCGCCCTGCGCGAAGGGGGAAACAGCCTTCTGCCCGTGGGGATAGTCGACGTCGCGGGTGACTTCGAAGCGGGGGACGCGGTCGAGGTGGATCACGACGGCCAGCCGATCGGGAAGGGGATCTGCAACTACTCCGCGCAGGAGCTGCGCCGCGTGCGCGGCCTGAAATCGGCCGACGTGCGCGAGCTGCTGCCGCGCGTCAGCGCGGAGGCGGTTCACCGGGACTACTTCGTACTCGCGTAACCTGTATGGAGAGATGAGCAGCACCGCGACCGACACGACCCCCGCGACCACGCAAACCACCCCCGCGACCACTCGGACAACCCCCGCCACCACTCGGGCCAGCACCGCGACCACGCCGGCGCACCCGACATCCGTGGCGGACACGTGCGCCGCCGCGAAGCTGGCGGCGCGATCGCTGGCGATGCTCGGCTCCGCGGTCAAGGACACCGCGCTCGAGGTGATCGGGGCCGCGCTCGTCGATCGCAGTCCGGAGATCCTCGAGGCCAACGCCCGAGACCTCGAGTCCGGCCGCGACCGCGGGCTTTCGGCGGCCCTGCTCGACCGTCTCGCCCTCGACCAGCGGCGGGTGGCGGAGATGGCCGCCGGGGTGCGCAGGATCGCGACGCTCCCCGACCCCGTCGGCGAGCTGATCGACGGCTCGAGGCTCCCGAACGGACTCGAGGTGCGCAAGGTGCGCGTCCCCCTCGGGGTGATCGCGGTGGTCTACGAGGCGCGTCCCAACGTGACCATCGACGCCGCGGCGCTGTGCCTGAAGTCGGGCAACGCGATCGTGCTACGGGGCTCTTCGGCGGCGGCGCACTCCAACGCGGTGCTGGCGGACGTGGCCAGGCAAGCCGTGCGGTCGGCCGGGCTACCGGAGGGAGCGATCGCGCTGGTGGCCGGCGGGGGTCACGACGAGCTCACCCAGCTGGCGACGCAGACCGGTGTCGTCGACCTGATCATTCCCCGCGGAGGCGAGGGACTGAAGGCCGCGCTCAAGCAGGTGGCCACCGTCCCGGTGGTGTACGCGGCCTCGGGAAACTGCCACGTCTTCGTCGATGCCAGTGCCGAGATCGACGCCGCGATCGCGATCGTGCTCAACGCCAAGCTCCAAAAACCGAGCACGTGCAACGCGGCCGAGACGCTGCTCGTCCACGAAGCGGTCGCCGCCGAGTTCCTGCCTCGGGCGCTGGCGTCGCTGGCCCTGGCGGGCGTCGAGCTGCGCGGCGATCAGAGCACCCGAGCGCTCGCGAACGGGACCCGCGTCGGGACCGCGACCGCCGAGGATTGGGCCACCGAGTACCACGCGCTGACGCTCGCAGTCAGAGTCGTGGACTCCACCGACGATGCGATCGACCACATCAACCGCTACGGCTCGGGCCACTCCGACGCGATCCTCACCCGCGACACGGCGTCGGCACGGACGTTCCAGCTCGGGGTCGACTCGGCCTGCGTGTACGTCAATGCGTCGACGCGCTTCACCGACGGTGGCGAGTTCGGAATGGGGGCCGAGATCGGCAACTCGACGCAGAAGCTTCACGTGCGGGGTCCGATCGGCCTGCGCGAGCTGTGCACGTTCAAGTACCTGATCGAGGGCGCCGGTCACATCCGTCCCGGATGACTCATGCGCGTGGGGATCCTCGGCGGCTCGTTCAATCCGCCCCATCTCGGTCACCTCGTGTGCGCCCAGGAGGCGTACATTCAGCTCGGCCTCGACCTCCTGATGCTGATCCCCACTCGGATCCCGCCGCACAAGCCGATCGAGGACGAGCCCGGGGTCGAGCACCGGCTCGAGCTCTGCCGGCGGGCGATCGAAGGGGATGATCGCTTCACGGTCTCAGAGCTGGAGGCGCGACGACCCGGACCGTCGTACACCGTCGATACCGTTGCCCAACTGCACCGCGACACGCCCCTCAACGAGCTCCTCCTGATCGTCGGCGGTGACGCCGCTGCGGGGCTTCCGCGCTGGCACGAGCCCGAGCGATTGCTATCCCTGGCGACGCCGGCGGTGGCCAAGCGCCGCGGGACCACCCGCGCCCGAGTGGAGTGCGCCTTGCACGAGCTCCGCGGTGGCGAGCGCGCCGAGTTCTTTCCCATGCCCCGGATCGGCGTCTCGTCGACCATGGTCCGCAGGCGGGTGAGAGCGGGCCGGTCGATCAGGTACATCGTCCCCGACGCGGTCGCCGGCTACATCGAGGAACACCGACTGTACGGAGCTTCGCCGATGCATCCGTCGGCTCCGTCGCACCGTCGGCCCGGCCCGGCCCGATGAACGCCGAACAGACAGCCGCCGCGGTGGCCGAGTACGCCTCCGACCGCAAGGCCCTGGAGATCGTGCAACTCGACATGCGCGAGATCATCGGCTACACGGACTACTTCGTGATCTGCACCGGTCGCACGGATCGCCAGTGCAAGGCGATCCACGACTCCATCTACCTGGGCATGAAGTCAGACCACGAGCTGCTTCCCCGCCGGGTGGCGGGGTTGCCCGAGGCGCGGTGGATCCTGCTGGACTACCTCGACGTCGTCGCGCACGTGTTCACCGCCGAGACCCGCCGGCACTACCGTCTCGAGCAGCTGTGGGGCGAGGCGCCGGCCCGCACGGCCGGCGCCTCAGCGGGTTGACCACTCGATTCACGTCCTGGTCACATCTCGCGCTCGCGGCGTCCGTAGGCTGGCCCCGACGCGGTCGTGGTTCACGACGGGCGCATCTACGTGAGTGCCTCGGCGCCGAGCCCGAGCGCCAAGAACGCCACCGCCGTGTTCAGCGTGCGCCTGCGGGTTCGCGCGGGCGTCGCCGTGCTGCACCAGACCTTTGCCGATGATGCGAGCGCGCGCGACGGGGTGAGCGGCAAGCCCGTCAAGCTGGCGCTCACCGACCCGGACTCCAACGCCGGCGTTCCTGGCGCCAGCCCCCGCTTCGCCGGCGACCTCGTCCTCGTCAGCCAGGCGGATCAGCAGCTCATCTTCGCCGCCGGCCTGCCGACGGGCAGGCCTTCACGGACCCGCCTGCTGTTGACCCACGGTGGTGCCAGCGCTAACACCGAGGTCGACACGCTGAACCTCACCACCGGAGCGCTCTCGCCGCTGGTCACCGGCCTGTCGAAGGCCAAGGGATTGGCCTGGGTCGGGTAACGGCCGCGTCGTCAGCGGGCGCCGCGCGTCATCGGCCGCGCGTCGTCGGCCGCGCGTCGTCGGCCGGGATCGCGTTGCGGGGGTTGGATGGGCCTCAGAGCGCGCCCAACAGCCTCGGCGCGACCTCCTTCTTGCGGCTCATCACGCCGGGCAGCTCGATCACGCTGTCCCGAGGCGTGACGCCGAAGGTCCGGCCGATCAGGGCGATGTCCCCGGCGAGCAGCAGGTCGGTGCCCTTGGCCAGGACGTCGGTGACCATCAGCGCGTACAGCTGCAGGCCCTTGCGCTCGCGCTGATGCGCGAGCGCCTCGAGCAGCTCCGGCTTGCGTTCGAGCAGCCCCTTGCCGACGACCTCGATCTGGGCGATGCAGATCGTCTGACCGCCCCGGACCTGGTACTGCTTGGCGTCGCGGGAGACGATCTCGCGGGCGCTGACCTCCGACACATCGGCCGTGGCCTCGAACATCTCGCGCCCGAGCTGCGCCGCGTCGAGCCCCAGCACCCGCTCAAGGTATCCGACCACGGCATGGTCGCGCTCGGTGGTGGTGGCGGAGTTGAGGATCACGGTGTCGGAGAGGATCGCGCCGAGCAGGGTCATTGCGGTCGGCCGGCTCGGTTCCAGGCCGTTCTGACGAAACCGCTCCACCACCAGCGTCGCGGTCGAGCCGACGGGGTCAAACGTGGCGGTGACGGGAACCCGGGTTTCGATCGAGCCGATGTGGTGGTGGTCGAGAATCTCGACGATCTCGGCCTGGTCGATGCCGGGAACGCTCTGGGTCTGCTCGGCGTGGTCGACCAGCACGACCCGGCGCCGCGGTGGCGCGACGAGGTCGGCGCGGGTGACGATCCCGACCGGCCGCCGCCGTGAGTCGACCGCGACGGCCGCCCCGTAGTGGACGTCCTTGATCTGCTCGGAGATGTCGCCCAGCAGGTAATCGGTGCTGACGGTCAGGGGATCCTTGTCCATCAACGCTCGGCAGGGTGCCGCGAGCGTGATCATCCGTCCGGACACGTAGCTGTCCAGCGGGGACACGACGACCGTCGTACCGTGCTTGCGCGCGAGCACGAGCACCTCGTCGGACGGCCTCGCGCCGTTGGAGATCACGATCAGGGCCGCGCCCAGCGAGATCGCCAGGAGCTGGGCGTCGGCGCGGTTGCCCAGCACCACCACGTCACCGTCGGAGATTCCGCTGGGCGAATCCACGGCCATCGAATGGACCCACACCCGGCCCGCGAGCTGCCGGTCCGTGCCTGACACAAGCTCGCCTTCGAGCACCTCGACCACGGCCCGGACATAGGTGGGCGCGTCCTTGAGGGTCGAGGTCTGGCGTGACTCGCGAATGTAGCGGTGGGCGAGACCCCGTTCGGTCAGCACGCCGGTCAGCGCTCCGTCCTCCTCGACGATCGGCACCAGGTCGAGCGCCGCGCGCGCCATCGCCATTCCCGCCTCGCGGATCGGCTCGTCCTGGCCCGCCACCGGGAAGCTTGTCTGCATCACGTCGCACGCTCGGAGCATCACGTGGGGCAGGAACTCAGGTTCGGGCGCGCCGCTTCGCTGCAGCACCCATCGGGTCTGTGCGTTGCATTCGCCCAGGCGGACCGCAACGTAGTCCTCGTGGGGATCCAGGCGGCGCTTGAGCTCTGCGTAGCCGATCGCGGAGGCGATCGAATCGGTGTCGGGATTGCGATGGCCGGTGACGTAGATCGGTGGCACGCCGCGTGATTATCGCGCTACCGTCCGCGGGTAGCTCGGGACGGCGGGCGTCGACCGCTCCGCAGACATCGCGACGAATGGAGACTGGCCATGCCGTCCGCCCCACAGATTCTGCGGACTCAGATCGCGCAAGGCGTCGCACCTGGCGTGAGCTACCGCCTCGAGGGCGAGCTCGTGCCCGCCCTCCACATGGCCCTCGACGGCCAGGTGCCGGTCTACTTCGAGCATCACGTGCTGCTGTGGAAGTACCCGACGATGCAGATCGGACTGCATCCGCTCAAGAAGGGACTCAAGCGGAGGGTGTTCGGCGGCATGCCGCTGCTGCTGCTCGAGGCGCAGTCCGCGGGGGAGATCGCCTTCAGCCGAGACGCGCCCGGCCACATCGTCGCCCTGCATCTGCCCACCGGAGCGGGAATCGTCGTCCGCGAGCACCAGTTCCTGGCCGCGACCGGCAACGTCGAGTACGACTACAGCCGGATCAAGGGGTTTGCGAACATGATGTACGGGGGCGGCTTCTTCGTCGACGAGTTCTTCGCCGGAGACCAGGAGGGTGTGGTCTGGGTCCACGGCTACGGCAACGTGTTCGAGAAGCGGCTCGAATCCGGTGAGACGATCGACATCGAGCCCGGGGGCTGGGTCTACCGCGACCACTCGGTGCAGATGTCACAGGAGGTCTACGGGTTCAAGACCGGCTTTCTCGGCGGCGGCGGGAACCTCGTCTTCAACCGCTTCACCGGGCCCGGCCGCGTGGGGCTGCAGAGCGCCTACTTCCATCCCCCGGTCCAGGAGGGGGCGGGTGGCAACGCGCAGCGGGAGGGCGGGGGCATGTTGGGCGGAATTGCCGGCGGCCTGCTCGGCAACTGATGGGATCGGTGGCGCCGCGGAGGGCGGGGGAAACGGGGACGATGCGATGATCTTCCCTCCTGCACATCTGGTGGAGAACCCGCTTCCGCGCGGGATCGTGGCCGCCCTCGAGCTGGGCGGGTACCAGTTGCTCACCGAGATCGCCGGCGTCGGTGCGGGAAGGCTCGGGGCGCAGGCGTTCCTGCTCGTGGCGGCCGACCCCGAGCCCGCGTTCCC
The DNA here is from genome assembly GCA_050999075.1 of Solirubrobacteraceae bacterium. Classification (GTDB taxonomy): domain Bacteria; phylum Actinomycetota; class Thermoleophilia; order Solirubrobacterales; family Solirubrobacteraceae; genus Palsa-465. The sequence continues at coordinate 1,338 of JBPCPO010000056.1, read as the reverse complement.
CGACGTGGGGACCCAGATCGCCCTGCACCATCAGCACTGCAAAGACGAGTCCGAGCTGGCCGGCTTCACCGGGCTCGCGGCCCAGCTCGGCTATCTGCGCCTGACGGGGTACCGGATCGCGCTCGAGCGAGCGGGCCTGCGCAGCAAGATCAGGATCGTCGACCCGGCCACCGGTGCCCTTCTGGTCACGATCCCGGCTCGTCATCCCGGAAAGCTGCTGCGGGGGCGCGGGAACGCGGCGGCGCTGCTCGCGGCCACCCGGGCGCTGCCCCCAGCCGGTCCGCCACCCAGTGCCCAGAATCGGGAGCTGACGCGCCAGGTCCTGATCGCGCTCGCGCTGGGTGACGAGACGCTCGGTGGAGCCCAGGCCGTGGAGCTCGCGGATCGTGCGCTGGAGCTCACGGCTGGTCATTCGGGGCTCGATCCCCGCGCGGCGCTGGACGCGGCGAAGCGGGGGGAGAGGTAGCGGATGGCGCTACGGGCGTTTCCGGTCATCTACGCCAGGGATGTGGCGCGAGTGGCCGGGTTCTACGCACGACTCGGCTTCGAGGAGCATGTCCGGATGCCGGGCGCGGACGGCGAGGTGGGATCTATCGGCTTGGCGCGAGACGGCGCGGAGCTCGCGATCACGACCGAGAATTCTCCCCGCATGCTCGCCGGGGTCGAGCCCGGTCCCGGCCCGCGGCACGAGCTGTTCGTCTACGTGACCGACGTGGACCAGACGGTCGCCGAGCTGCGCGAAGCCGGCCTGAGCGTGGTGCGTGAGCCGATGGACATGCCGTGGGGCGAGCGGGTCGGTTTCGTCGCCGATCCCGAGGGCAACCTCGTGTCGCTGGCGAGCTAGCAGTCTCGCCATCCGGTCGTATCTGCGGGAGTGGAGCTAGTCGGGCTCGAACCGACGACCTCTGCCGTCGCGGAAGGGACTCGCCAGCGATCAATGTCCCGGTTTGGGTCGTGGCGGTGGCGGATGGCGTAGTCCATCACCGTGGAGTCTTGGTCGGTGGAGGTGTGGGGTCTTGAGCGAGAAGGCCACTGCGACGGTGGCGCGCTACGACGAGCCGCAGGAGGTGTGCTCTGCCGGATGGCCGGAGGGCCGCCATCACCGGCCACAGCGGCAAGGTGGGGCCTGATGGGTGCGATCGGGTTGGCTGCTCGCCCGGAGGGGCGATCCACCTGCACAACTCGTCACCGCCAGCCCCATCGCGAGTCCCTGTCGAGTTGTGCACGCCAGGCATGCACAGCTCGACAGGGCTGAGGTTCGGAGGCGCTCCTGACGAGTTATGCATGCTCGGGGCTCGTCCGGGACCGATTTCCCGGACTGGGCCCCGCACAGATCCT
>JBPCPO010000083.1:0-6699 GCA_050999075.1 Solirubrobacteraceae bacterium | reverse complement strand
CCGGGTCGCGGTGGAAGAAGGCGTGGTCGAGCGGATCCTCGCTCCGCTGATCGAGAACGCCTGCCGCCACGCCGCCGGACGGGTGCAGATCGTCACCGACCGCGACGGCGGCGCGGCCCGCTTCACCATTCAGGACGACGGTCCGGGCGTCCCCCCCGACGAGCGCGAGGCGATCTTCGAGCCCGGCCGCCAGGGCACGCCCTCTCGGGCCACAGCCGTGGCCTCGCCCGGGGCGGGGCTCGGTCTCGCTCTGTCGCGACGGCTCGCGCGGTCCGCGGGTGGAGACGTGGAGGCGGAGCCCAGCGACAGCGGCGGGCGCTTCGTCGTGCGTCTTCCGGCCGTATGAGCGCGGTGGGCTGCCGCGCCACCGGGCGTGTTCGGACAAGTCCTACCATTGCCGTCCACGTCGCCAGCCTCCGCGTCGCACGCGTCAGGAGCCGGGTCCTGACGCCCTAGGAAACCGAAACCGTCCGGCTGTAATCGAACTGGCCGGTCTGTGGGTCAAGCCAGGTGAGCCTCACCGCCCCGCTCGCGGGGATCGTCACGTGGGCCAGGAGGAAGCCGCGGGAGCTGGCGGTCTGCAGATGGCGCAGGTCCCGCCAAGCGCCTGAACCCGGGCGGCGAAACTGGAGTACCGCATCCTGAACGGTTCTGTGGTCGGCGGGACGAAGCTGCCCCCATACCGTCACGCGCCGGCCGTGGCGCGCGGAAGGCAGCCAGATCGGGATCCGGTAGGCGAAGTAGGAAGGCTTCCTCGTGCCATCGAGGTACTGCAGTCCCGTCTGGAAGGTGTGCCAGTAGAGCGGACTGCCGACCGGTTCGTTGGCCCGGGGAGCGTCATCGACGAGCAGGAACTGGTTGAGCGCGGCCACGTAGGGATCCCGCCAGGTGATGTACTCGCCCTCGTTGAGCCACGTTGCCTGCTCCGCGAGTGAGGTCTGGACGTACGGATTTGGCGGATTGGTTTTGTAGCCCCACTCGCTCAGGTACAGCGGGATGCCGTTAGCCCGTCCCCTGCCGTAGCCGGCGAAGATCCCGTTCAGGACCCGTTCCAGCCACCCCAGATTGGGGAGCGTGATCCAGCTTTGGAGCGGATAAGGACGGTTGGGGGCCACGTCGAAGCTGTAGGGATGGTGGGCGTACCCGGTAGCATGAAACAGTCCCGGGTGGCGCGCGAGGAAGCTCGCGCGACGCCCGGATCTGGGACAGCCGACCCCCGTCGCCAAGTGGCCGGTGAGCGGCCGATAGCTCGGCCCGACGCAGTAGAGGTCCTCGATGAACGGCACCGGGGCGACGTTTCCGAAGTTCGCGGTCTCACCGATCAGGAACGTGTCCCCGGCGTGGCCGGTTGCCTGCAGCGCGCTCCAGGCGCCGTCCACCAGTCCGCGGTACAGCGCCGGCTGCGTGAGCTCCTTCTGGCCGCTTCTGAGTCGGCGATGGGCGGGATTCAGCCAGCTGGGGAAGTTGGGCTCGTTCCAGATCCCCCAGTAGTCGACGCGGGGGATCAGGTTGGATTGCGATGGCTGCGGATTGCTCTGCCCGCCCGCGCGGGCCAGGCCCAGCCCTCCCAGCAGCGAGTCTGGGGGTGGCGGCGGCTGCGGCTCACCGGGAGCGATCGGCTCAACATACGTGCCGCTGTAGCGGCGCCCGACTGCCTTGACGAACTCGCGGAACTGGTTGGCCGAGGGTGCCTGGCCGAGCGGGATCCCCTGTCCGATCGGAAACCCGCGCGCCAGGGCCCACTTGGGCGCCGGCGGGGTGAACTGGAAGTACACCCCGAGCCCCAGCTCGTGCGCCATCCGGACGACGGTGTCGTAGCGGTCCCACGCCCCGCGCGGATACGCCGCCGGATCGGTGGCGTCGAAGTTCGGGTGGCGGGCAGAGCCGGGGTCGGGCGCAACCACCGCCCACGAGACGGAGACCTTGACGCGGTCGACCCCGAGCGAGGCGATCTGCGCCAGCGTCCGCGCAACCTGATCGGGCGGCGCATAGATCAGGCGGCCGTCGTCCATCAGGGTCGCTTCCTGAGCCCTGGAGGCGAGCGCTGGCGCGGGCAGCGTACACCCAAGCGCGCCCAGGGCAAGCCAGGCCGCGGCCGCCCCCAGGAGCCTGTGTCGTGCCGCCATCGCCGGGTGATCGTAGAGCAGCGCCCTCTCATCGGCGCCACCCGCGCGCATCGGCGGCGCCGGCTCAGATCGCGATCGGTTCCCGGGCGTCAGCCGGCGCAGCTTCCGGCGCAGCGCCCCGAACATGAACGCCTCGAGATCGAGCATTCCGGCGAGGAAGAAGGCACCCGGCCCGGTCACCAGGCGCTCGGAGAGCCTCCCGAACATCGCGTCAAGCTTTCGTCTGGTGTTGATGTCCTCCGTGAAGACCAACGTCAGCGGGCTGCCGGAATCGCGCGTCCGGGTGGAGGCCGAGGTGCCCACCGAGGAGGTCGAGCGGCGAGTGCAGGAGGCGGCCCGGGAGTGGAGTGACCGGGATCTCGAGCGACGCTTCGCCCTGGGTGAGCCCCACGACGAGCTCACCCGGCTCGCCTTCACCCTCGACGGGCTGCTGGACCGCCTGGCCACGAGCCTGCGCCACGAGCAGCGCCTGTCGGCGGAGCTCTCGCACGGGCTCCGCACGCCGCCGGCCACGTGCAGATCGTCATCGACCGCGACGGGAGCGCGGCCCGCTTCGCCGTCCTGGGCGACGGTCCGGACGTGCCCCCGGAGCCCGCGGCGGGCCATCTCAGACCACCGCCCTGGCCTCCCGCGGGGCTGGGCTCGGTCTTCCGCTGTCCCGGCGCCTCGCGCGGTCGCGGGCGGTGAGGTTCAGGCACAGCCCAGCGACATTGGCGGGCGCCTCGTCGTACGGCTTCCGGCGGCGCGAGAGATCAGGAGACGGTCACGCTGCGGCTGTAATAGGTCTGGCCGGTCTGGGGATCGGACCAGGCGAGCCTGACCGTCCCCGGAGACTCGATGGTGACGTGGGCGAGGAGAAAGCCCCGTGCGTTGGCGGTCGCGACCTCGCGCACCTCACGCCAGGCGCCGGAGCCCGGGAGCCGCAGCTGGAGGGTCGCGTGCTGGACCGCTGCGTGGTTGGCGGGGCGAAGCTGTCCCCACACCACGACGCGGCGGCCGTGGCGTGCCACCGGCAGCCAGATCGGGATCCGGTAGGCGGCGTAGGCGGGCTTGCGGATGCCCGATGCGGTCAGCAAGCCGGTCTGAAAGGTGCCCCAGTAGGCCCGGCTGCCGACCGGCTCAGCCGCGTTGGGGGCGGTGTCAAGGAGCAGGAACTGCGCCAACGAGTGCAGGTGCGGATCGCGGAAGGCCATGTACTCGCCCTGGTTGAGGTAGGTCGCCTGCTGGGCGGGCGAGGTCTTGACGAACGGGTTGGGCGGGTCGGTCTTGTAGCCCCACTCGGTCATGTACATCGGCACTCCCTCCGGCGGCAATCTTCCGTAGCGGCCGAAGATGCGGTCGATCAGGCGCTCGAAGCTCGGGAGGTTGGCCAGCGTGACCTCCCCCGGAATGGGTGGCCGGGCGTTGGGCGGCATGTCGAACGAGTAGGGGTGGTGGGCGTACCCGGCGGCGTCGAACAGCCCGGGATGCGCGGCTACGAACCCGCCGGGGTTGCCCGAGCGGGGGCAGCGGACCTCGGCGGCCGCCGGGCCGGTAAGGGACCGTAGCGCTGGGCCCACGCAGTAGAGCGCCCGCACGAACTGGGGCGGGTAGATCCATCCGTGCGATGCGGTCTCGCCGATCAGGACCGTGTCGGAGGCGTGGCCGGTGGCCGCCAGCGCCTTCCAGCCGGCGTCCACCAGCCCGCGGTAGAGCCCGGGGGAGAGCAGGATCTTCCGGGCCGCGCGCCCTGCCCCCACGACGCGATACTGCGGGTTCAGCCAGGCGCCCTCGTTGGGCTCGTTCCAGATCCCCCATTCCGATACGCGGGGGATCCTGGCGGGGGGGGCGGGCGCGCCACCGAGCGCCGGCGGGTCCCCCGGCGGCAACGGGGCGGCATAGGTGCCGCTGTAGCGCTCGCCGATGGCGTGCACGAACTCTCTGTACTGGCGATCGGAGGGCAGATGGGACCAGGTGTACCCCTGGGTCGGGCGAAGCTGGGAATGGGCCCACTCCGGGGCGGGGGGAGTGATCTGGAAGTAGACGCCGAGGCCGAGCTGTTGGGCCAGCCGCACGATCAGGTCGTAGCGATCCCACGCGCCCTGCGGGTACGCCGCGGGGTCGCTGGCATCGAAGCGGGGGCGATGGCGCCAGCCCGGGTGGGGGGCGACGATCGACCACACGACCGAGACCTTGACCTCGTCGACCCCCAGCGAGGCGATCTGGGCCAGCGTCCGGGCAACCTGGTCGGGCGGGGAGTAGATCAGGTGCTGGTCGTCGAGCAGGATCGACTGCTGCGTGCTCGAGGCCAGGGCGTGCGAGGGTAGTACGCAGGCGAGCGCGCACACGAGCGCTGATGTGCCCACGACACGCAGCCGGACGGCTGCCCCCATAACCCTTTGCCGGACGTCCAAGCCGCGCATCGTAGAGCAGCGCTTCGCCCCAAGCTCAGTACCCTGAGCGCGCTCGAAGCCACCGGCGCGCCGCCACGACGATGAAGGCCGTGATGTCGATCGCACCGGCCACGAAGAACGCCGCCGGTCCGGTCAGCAGGCGCGCCGCGAGCCTCCAGAGCACGAGGTCAAGCTATCGTCCCTGGGGATGCCGCCCGTCAAGACCAACGTCACCGAGCTGCCGGACTCGCGGGTCCGGGTGGAGGCGGAGGTGGCGGCCGAGGAGGTCGAGCGCCGCGTCCAGCAGGCCGCCCGGGAACTCGGGCGCCAGATGCGGATCCCCGGCTTTCGCAAGGGCAAGGTCCCGCCGCCCGTGGTGATCAAGCGTCTGGGGCGCGAAACGGTGCTGGACGAGGCGTTGCGCAGCTCGCTCGGGAGCTGGTACTCCGACGCGATCGGGGGCGCCGGGATCGCCCCGATCGGCGACCCCGACCTCGACGTCGGCGATCTCCCCGGCCAAGGACAGCCCCTGGCCTTCTCGATCGAGGTCGGCGTCCGCCCCCGGGCGCAGCTGGGCCAGTACCGCGGACTCGAGGTCGGCCGCCGCGAGCCCCAGGTGGAGGATGCCGGGATCGAAGCCGAGCTCGAGCAGCTGCGCGACGGCGTCGCGACGCTCGATACCGTTGAGCGTCCGGCGGCGGAGGGCGACCACGTGGTGATCGATTTTCTCGGCCAGATCGACGGCCAGCCATTTCAGGGCGGTGAGGGACGCGACCAGCTGATCGAGCTGGGCTCCGGACGCCTGCTGGCGGACTTCGAGGCGCAGCTGATGGGTGCGAGCGCCGGCGAGAGCCGGAGCGTGGAGCTGACCTTCCCCGATCAGTACCGCAAGGATCTGGCCGGGCAGACGGCGCGGTTCGAGGTCACCGTCAGCGAGGTGAAGTCCAAGCGCCTGCCCGAGCTCGACGACGAGTTCGCCGCCCAGGCCGGCGGCTTCGACACCCTGGCGGAGCTGCGCGAGGACGTTGTCCAGCGCTTGACCGAAGCCGACGCCGCCGAGATCGAGCGCGAGTTCGAGTCGGCGGTACTGGACGCGGCGGTGGCGCAGGCCAAGGTCGAGGTTCCCGACCCGCTCGTGCACGCCCGTGCACACGAGATGCTCGAGGAGGCGCTGTCGGCGTTCGAGCGCCAGGGGGTCTCCCGAGAGGCCTACCTGGGGATCGCGGGCAAGGATGCCGAGGCGCTCGCGCACGAGGCCGAGCCGGATGCGGCCGCCGCGCTGCGCCGCGAGGCGGTGCTGGCGGCGATCATCGAGGCCGAGAAGCTCGAGCCGAGCGAGGAGGCCCTGCTCGAGCAGCTGGCGCCGGCGGCGGCGCAGAGCAAGATCACGCCCGAGAAGCTGCTGGCCCAGCTGCGCTCCGGGGGTCCGCAGAAGTCCGGCGCGCCGCGCAAGGAGGACGGTGAGCAGCGCGCGGGCCGCGTGCTCGAGCGTCTGCTCGAGGAGGTGGCCGGCCGCCAGGCGCTGGAGCTGATCGTGCGCGAGGCCAAGCCGATCAGCGTCGAGCAGGCGAAGGCACGGGGACAGCTGTGGACGCCCGGCAGTGAAGACGCGCAGGAGCCGGGGAAGATCTGGACCCCGGGCAGCTGAGATCGGGCCGGCGTTCCCCTGGGGCCACGATCCCCGAGCCGTGATTATCCACCTGGGCGGTGGAACAGGGCGCGCCCGACGCCAAGTCCAGCTCCCAGCGGGCCGCAAGCGATTGCTACATTCGGCAGGAATCCGGCGCAGGAAGCGAAAGAAACGAGGACCATGAGCCCACTCGTACCGATGGTCGTCGAGCAAACCTCCCGCGGGGAGCGTGCGTTCGACATCTACAGCCGACTGTTGAACGAGCGGATCATCTTCCTCGGGACCCCCGTGGACGATCAGATCGCGAACCTGATCGTCGCCCAGCTCCTGCATCTGGAGTCCGAGGATCCCGACAAGGACATCTCGATCTACGTCAACACGCCCGGCGGCTCGGTCTACGCCGGGCTGGCGATCTACGACACGATGCAGTTCATCAAGCCCGACGTGCAGACGATCTGCGTCGGGATCGCGATGTCGATGGGAGCGCTGCTGCTGGCCGGCGGGGCGCCCAACAAGCGGATGGCGCTGCCCAACGCGAAGATCCTCATCCACCAGGTGTCCTCGAGCTTCC
>JBPCPO010000061.1:0-24739 GCA_050999075.1 Solirubrobacteraceae bacterium | reverse complement strand
CCGGTCGGCAGCGCCTTCTTGGCCGAGGGGATCGCCGCCCAGTCGGCCAACGCTTTGACGGAGCCGCTGATCGAGGTCATCAAGGCGAGCCGGACGAAATCACGCAGGCCCGATCAACCGAGCCCGGATGGCGAGGGGGCCTAGCGTGATTACCACTGCGGCGGTCAATTTCTTTGAGCCCTGGTGGGTTCAGATCGTCAAGGCCCTGGTGATCTTCGGCGTGATCTTCGCGGTCCTGCCGATCCTGATCGTCTACGAGCGCAAGTTGCTCGGGCGCTTTCAGAACCGCTACGGCCCCAACCGGGTCGGCCCCTTCGGGCTCATGCAGCCCTTGGCCGAGATCCTCAAGTTCGCCACCAAGGAGCCCTTCCGCCCCTCGACTTCGGTCGGCTTCATGTTCCGGGTCGCGCCCGCGATCGCGATCCTGACCGCGGTCGCCTCCCTGGCCCTGGTCCCGTTCGGTGACGTCCAGCACATCTTCGGCCAGCGCGTCGGCCTGTACGGGATCGATGTCTCGGTCGGACCGCTGTTCGTGTTCGCGTTCGGTGGAATCTCCTTCTACGGGATCATGCTCGGGGGCTGGGCCTCGGGTTCGAAGTACTCGTTCCTGGGCGCGATGCGCGGCGCGGCCCAGCTCATCTCCTACGAGGTTTCCCAGGGGCTGGCCCTGGTCGGCGTGCTGATCACGGCGGGAACGCTCTCGCTGACTGGGATCGTCCACGCGCAGGGGGGCATGTGGTACTTCATCCCTCAGTTCGTCGGCTTTTTGATCTTCATGACCGCGTCCTTTGCGGAGACCAACCGGGCGCCCTTTGACCTCGTCGAAGCGGACGCCGAGCTGGTCGGCGGTTATTTCACCGAGTACGGCGGAACCGCCTTTGTGGCCTTTTTGTTCGCCGAGTACGCCAACATGATCGTCGTCTCGGGGATGGCGGTGACGATGTTCCTGGGCGGCTGGCTGATGCCGTTTGGCATCCACCCGCCCGGCTGGGTCGACCCGATCATCGTGCTGGCCAAGATGACCGTGATCCTGACCCTGTTCATCTGGGTCCGCGCCACCCTGCCCCGCCTGCGCTACGACCAGCTGATGTCCTTCGGCTGGAAGATGCTGCTGCCGCTGGCCACCCTGAACCTGCTCGTGACCGCGATCGTGGTGGTCGCCTGATGACCGCGTGGTCCCCGGTCGCCCCCAAGGAGGCGAAGCGATGACACCCCCCTACGAACCCAGCGCCGACGTGATCGAGGTCCAGCGGGCGCCCGGAGCCGGCCCCGCGCGCGGCGCCTACCGCGTGTTCGGCGAGACGCTGCGCGGGATGAAGACGACCTTCGGCCGGATCGTCGAGGGCCCGACCACGATTCAGTACCCGGAGCAGAAGACCCCGGTATATCCGCGCTTCCGGGGCCGCCACAAGCTGCACCGCTTCGAGAGTGCGGATCCCGCCCACGCCGGCCTGGAGAAGTGCGTCGGCTGCTCGCTGTGCGCCGCCGCCTGCCCGGCTGACTGCATCCGCGTGGTCGCGGCCGAGAACACCGCCGAGCACCGGATCTCGGCGGGCGAGCGCTACGCCGCGGTCTACGAGATCAACCTCAGCCGGTGCATCTTCTGCGGCTACTGCGAGGTCGCATGCCCGTTTGACGCCATCACCATGGGTCACGACTACGAGATCTCTGACTACACCCGCTCGGACCTCATCTTCACCAAGGAGATGTTGCTGGCCGAAGCGATCGAACGCACGCCGCTGCGGCGCGAGGGCGAGTAGGGCCACCGAAGATGTCAGCCGTTCTCTTCTTCATCGCGGCGATCGGCGCCCTGACCGGAGCGATCGGCGTGGTCATGCTGCGCAACCCGTTCTACAGCGTGCTCGCCCTGGTCGTCCACCTGATCGCGCTGGCCGCGCTGTTCCTGCTCTTGCGGGCGGAGTTCGTGGCCGCCGCCCAGGTCGTGGTCTACGCCGGAGCGGTGATGGTCCTGTACGTGTTCGTGGTCGCCTACATCGGCGGCGGCGAGGAGCCTGCGGCGGGCTTTCCGGCCAGCGCCGGCTCGCTGCGGGTGCTCGGACCGGTGTTCGCCTTCGCCCTGGCCATCGAGCTGTGCATCGCACTCCTCGGCTCGGCTCTGAAGGGAATCTCGGGCCACGGCGCACCCTACGTGCTCGGGTTCGGTACCCCTCGGGAGATCGGCCGTCTGTTTCTGACCACCTATTTGTTCCCGTTCGAGATCGCGTCGCTGCTGCTGATGGTGGCGGCGATCGCCGCCGTGGTCCTGGCCCGGCGCCGGCGCGGCCTGGAAGGCTCTGACGATGACTTCGACCCGCGCCTGATCACCGCCCGCTCGCTGCTCACGGGCACGATGGCCGAAAGCACGGGGATGCGCGGCGGCTTTGGGACCGAGCCCGACACCGAGCGGGCCAGCGCCACCCCCGAGCGGGCCACCAGCACCTCGGACCCAGCCCAGGGTGGTTGGTAGTGGCGATCGGCTGGTACCTCGTCGTCTCAGCGCTGATCTTCTGCATCGGCGCCGCCGGCGTGCTGACGCGGCCCAACCCGCTGGTCATCCTGCTCTGTCTCGAGCTGATGCTCAACGCCGCCAACCTCGCTCTGGTCGCCTTCTCGCGCATGTGGGGCGGCGCCGACGGCCAGATCTTCGCCCTGATCGTGATGGTGGTGGCGGCCTGCGAGGTGACGGTCGGGCTGGGGCTGATCGTCGCCATCTACCGGCGCCAGCTGGCGGTCAACGTCGACGAGCTCAACGAGCTGCGCGGCTGAGGGATCCGGCGTCATGAGCCCCACCGTGTTCGGCTGGCTGATCCTGCTCTTCCCCCTGGTGGGGACGATCGTGATCGCGGTCGGCTTTGACCGCGAGCAGGGCGCGATCGCCGGCTGGCTGGGCACCCTGGCCATCGCCCTCTCCTTTGTCTGCGCGGTCGGCGCCCTGGTCAGCCTGCTCGGCCGGCCCGAGAACAGCCGCGAGGTCACCTCCTCGCTGTGGAGCTACGCCTCCACGGTCGGCGTCGACGCCAAGCTCTCGATCCTCGTCGATCCGCTCTCGGTCCTGATGGCGCTCGTCGTCTCGGGCGTCTCGACGCTGATCCACCTGTACTCGATCGCCTACCTGAAGTCAGACCAGGGCTACGCGCGCTTCTTCTCCTACCTGAACTTCTTCGTCTTCTCGATGCTCCTGCTCGTCCTGGCCGGCAACTTCCTGATCCTGATCGTCGGCTGGGCCTTCGTCGGCTTCGCTTCCTACATCCTGATCTCATTCTGGTACCGGCGCCGGACGGCCACCGACGCCGGGATCAAGGCGTTTGTGATCAACGTCGTGGGCGACGTCGGGCTCGTGCTCGGCATCTTCTTCATCTTCCGCCACACGGGCACACTTGACTTCCTCAAGACCTTCCACGCCGTCCCGCACGTGTTTCACCACAACTCCACCGATCTCGTGGCCGGCTGCCTGCTGCTCCTGGTCGGGGCCTTTGCCAAGTCGGCCCAGGTGCCGCTGCACACGTGGCTGCCCGACGCGATGGAGGGCCCGACCCCGGTCTCGGCCCTGATCCATGCCGCGACCATTGTCACGGCCGGCTTCTACCTGATCGCCCGCATGCACCCGCTCTTCGAGCAGGCTCCGACCGCCGCCGACGTCGGCGCCATCGGCGGCTGCGCGACGCTGCTGATCACGGCGACGATCGCCATCGTTCAGACCGACCTCAAGCGCGTGATCGCCTACTCGACCATGTCCCAGATCGGCTACATGATCATGGGCGTCTCGGTCGGCGCCTACTCCGCGGGCCTGTTTCACCTCATGACCCACGCCTTCTTCAAGGCGCTGCTGTTCATGGCCGCCGGGTCGCTGATCGGCGCGATGTCGGGCGTGCAGTCGCTCGACCGGATGCGCGGATTTCGCAAGGCGATGCCGTTCACCTTCGGGTGCTTCGTGATCGGCGGCCTGGCCCTGGCGGGTCTGCCGCCGTTCTCCGGTTGGCTGTCCAAGGACGACATCATCGCCTTCCTCGATCACCGCGGCGGAGCCTACGAGATCCTCGGCATCGCGGGCTACGTGGGCGCGCTGCTGACCGGGCTGTACACGTTCCGGATGATCTTTCGCGCCTTTTTGGGTGAGCCCGTCGAGGAGGCGCGCGAGCTCCAGGAGGGACACCTGGCCCACGCCGAGGTTCCGCGTAATCCGCTCAGCGGCGAGGAGGAGGACACCGACGTGGGCTTCCCCGGCGCGGCACACCACATCGCCGAGCGCGACTGGCCGATGAAGGCCGCGATGGCGGCGCTCGCGCTGCTCGCGGTGGTGGGAGGCGTGATCCAGATCCCCGGCGTGGACGACGCCGTCACCCGCTTCCTGGCCCCAACGTTCGCCGACTCGCACCTCACGCGAGCCGATCCTTCCACCTCCTCGGCGTGGGTGGGCCTGGCCATCGGCACCGTGATCGCACTGGTGGGAATCGCCCTCGCCTACGGGATCTGGGTGATGGCGCCGGGCATCCCGGCCACGCTCCGCACCCGGCTGGCGCCACTGTATGAGTTCCTGGCCCACAAGTGGTACTTCGACGAGCTGATCGACTTCGTGGTCGTGCGCCCCACGCTGTGGCTCGGGCGCTTCGTCGAGTCGGTGCTCGAGCGGGTGCTCATCACCGGCGGGGTGACCGACGGCACGGTCGGGTTCGTGAAGGCGGGCTCCGCCGCGGTGCGCCGGGCGCAGACGGGCTTCGTGCGCTACTACGCCGCGGGAATGATCGTCTGCCTGTCCGGCGTCGCTCTCTACTTCCTGATCGCGAGCACCTGAGCACGCCGTGACCCTCTCGATCCTGATCTGGCTGCCGGCGGTGATCGCGCTGCTCGCGACGCTGCTCCCGCGGGCGGTGATGGGACGCGCCGCCGCCGCGGGCAGCCTGGTCACGGTGGGGATCGCGATCTCGTTCCTGGCCCGCTTCAAGCTCGGCCACTCGGGCCTGCAGTTCGTCACCGACCAGGTCTGGATCTCCGCCCTGGGAATCCACTACAAGCTCGGCCTGGACGGGCTGAACGTGGCCCTGGTCGTGCTCACCACGGTGCTGTTCAGCGCCTCGCTGGTGTGGGCGTCGTTCCGGGAGTGGGACCGTCCGGGCGTGTTCTACTTTCACTTCGGGCTCGCCCAGAGCGCGGTGCTGGGAGCGTTCTGCGCCCAGGACCTGGCCCTGTTCGTGGCCTTCTTCGACCTGATGCTGATCCCGTTCTACTTCCTGGTCGGGATGTGGGGCGGCGGAGAGCGCATCCGCGCGACCACCAAGCTCGTCGTCTACACCCTGGTCGGCTCGTTCTTCATGCTCGCGGGCGCGATCGCCACCGGGGTCCTGGCCTCCAGCCGGCACGGAACGAGCCTCACGTTCGTGCTCTCCTCGCTTCAGCACCTGCCGCTCAGCCGGTCCTCCCAGGAGTGGATCTTCCTCTGCTTCGCGGTGGCGTTCCTGGTCAAGATGCCGCTGGTCCCGTTCCACGGCTGGCTGGCCGACGGCTACAAGTCGATGCCGATCCCGGCCGTGGCGGTGTTCTCCGGCGTGGTCTCCAAGGTGGCGGCGTACGGGTTCCTGCGCATCGTGCTGCCGCTGTTCCCCTACGCCTCGGTGCATTTCCAGACTCTGATGCTGCTGATCGCGCTGGTCTCGATCCTGTGGGCGACCTCGCTGGCCTTCACCACTGCTGACACCCGCCTGGTGGTCGCCTACTCGAGCGTCGCCCAGCTCGGGTTCATCACCCTGGGGATCTTCTCGCTGCGCCCCGAGGGAGGCCAGGGAGCGCTGCTGCAGATGGTCAACCACGGCCTCGTGACCGCACCGCTGTTCTTCATCGTCGCGGCGCTGGCGGCGCGCTGCGGCGGCTCGGAGAGCGTGCGGGACATGGGCGGGATCGCCCTGCGCGCACCGGTGCTGGCGTCGCTGTTCCTGATCGTCGCCTTCGCGACGCTCGCCATCCCGGGCTCGTCGAACTTCATCGGCGAGTTCATGATCCTGCTCGGCGTGTTCAAGGCCCAGCTGGCCATCGCGGTGATCGCGTTCGTGGGCGTGATCGGAGCCGCCGTGTACGCGCTGCGGGTGTTCATCGGGGCGATGCACAACCGCGCCGGTCCTCGCGTCGCCTCGCGCGAGATCGGTCTCGCCGACGCCGCGGCGATCGTCCCGCTGGTCGGGGTGATCCTCGTGCTGGCGGTCTATCCCCAGTTCGGTCTGCGGCGCTCGGAGGCGAGCCTGAAGGCCTCGATCGCGCCGGCCCGCCAGCAGCAACAGCGACACCCCGTCACCGTCGCTGACCACAACCCGTATGCACCGCTGGCGGGCGGGAAGGCCACGCGCTGATGTTCTCCGTCCGCCCCCCGGTGCACCACCTGCTCGCGGGCGTCGTTCACATCAAGGGTCCCTATATCGACTGGGTTGGGCTGTCGCCGTTCGTCGTGCTCGCGGCAGGCGCCATCGTGGTGCTGCTGGTCGGGTTGCTGAGCGCCGCCTCGGCCCGAGAGCGGGTGGTCCCGCTGCTGACGATCCTCACCCTCGCCGCGGCGATGGGGTTCGAGATCGCGCGCTTCAACCACCACGCCCTGATCATCGCCGGCGCGCTGCAGTTCGACGACCTGGCGCTCGTGCTCGACCTGATCGTCTCGGTCTCGGCGATCGCGGGGGTGATGCTGTCGTGGCGCGCCGAGGCGCCGCGGGAGTCCGGGCACGGCGAGTACCACGCCCTGCTGCTGTTCAGCGTGCTCGGAATGGCCGTGCTCGTCTCGGCGCAGAACCTGATCACGCTGTTCATCGGCATCGAGCTGCTCTCGATCCCGCTGTACGTGCTATGTGCCTCCGAGACGCGCCGGGAGAGCTCGCTCGAGTCGGGCCTGAAGTACCTCGTGATCGGCTCGGTCGGGTCGGCCACCCTGGTCTACGGACTCGCGCTGATCTACGGGGCCAGCGGCTCGACCGACTTCACCGGGATCGCCGCCGCCGTCTCCCACCGCGGCATCCTCTCCGATCCGCTGCTGCTGACCGGACTGGCGCTGGTGATCGTGGGCCTCGCGTTCAAAGCCTCTGTGGCCCCGTTTCACCAGTGGACGCCCGACGTCTACGAGGGTGCCCCCACTCCGGTCACGGCGTTCATGGCCACCGCGACCAAGGCGGCGGCCTTCGGCGTGTTCCTGCGCTTCTTCGACGTGGCCGTGATCGGCGCCTACGGCAGCTGGGCGCCGCTCCTGGCCGCGGTCGCCGCCATCACCATCATCGTCGGCAACGTCGGGGCCCTCGGGCAATCCTCGCTGAAGCGAATGCTCGGCTACTCCGGGGTGGCGCAGGCGGGCTACATGCTCGGGGGCGTGGTCGTCGGAACCCAGCTCGGCATCGCCGCCACGGTGCTCTACCTGGCGCTCTACCTCGGGATGAACCTGGCCGCGTTCGCGGTGATCGTCGCGCAGGAGCAGGCCGAGACCAGCGCGTCGGTGGGCGGCTCCGGGGGGCGCGGTTCAGTGTCCGACTCCGCGGCGGTCGGCGCGCCGGCGGGCGGCTCGGCGGGGTCCGGGCCGGCGGCGGGGGGGGACGAAAGTCCGCCGGCGATCGGCGACGACATCTCCGGCCTGGCCGGCCTCGGCCGTCGCCAGCCCTGGCTGGCGTGGCCGATGACCATCGCCATGCTCTCGCTGGCGGGGATCCCCGGAACCGTGGGCTTCATCGGCAAGTTCCAGCTCATTCACGCCCTCGTGGACGGCGGCTACACCTGGCTGGCGATCGTGCTCGTGGTCGGGTCGATGATCTCGCTCGGCTACTACCTGCGAGTGGTGGCGATGATCTGGATGAGAGGAGCCGAGCAGCCCGCGCCGGCGGCGCGCGGGCTGCTCGCATTGGCCCCGATAGCCGGCGGCTCCCCCGAGGCCGACGGAGCATTGAGCGCCGCCCGCGCCGTCCCCCACCCCGAGATCGCGTTCGTCGCGCTGCTGTTCGCCGCCGCGAGCATCTTCTTCGGCATCTTCCCCTCGCCGCTGTTCCAGCTCGCTGCCCACGCCGGGCACGCCATCGGCGGCATCTTCTAGGCCTTTCCGACCGTCTCGGCCGTTGCGCTGTCCCCGCCGTCGCGCCTGGGTCGTGCGAGGCGATCAGCCCGGGACTCGCCCGAATGGGCGATCTACCTGCACAGCTCGTCACCGCCGTCCCTCATCGCGAGGCTCTGTCGAGTTATGCACGCCCGGCATGCAAAACCTCGACACGGCTGGGCTCCTTGGCGCTCCTGACGAGTTATGCATGCGGGGACTCGTCAGGGATCGATATCCGGGATGTCGATCCCAGCGGCTCGCGCGGTTTACCCCTTGGTCGGGCGGGTAGCAGAGGACAAAGGGCATGGACGAGCGACGATCTGATACCGAAGAGACGTTCGGCGACCAGGATCTCCCTGGAGGCGTGTCCAACCAGAACGCCGAGGAGGCACCCCCAGGCCAAGGGGGGGAGCGCGATGACGCTGAGAATGACCGCTCGCGCTCCGGGTCGGAGGACGACAAGCCAGGCGCTTCGGGCGAAGGCTCCCAGTCCACCGGTCACCCGTCGAACGCGGGGTAGGAGACGAGACAGTTTGCGTTCCGGTCAGACCACGCGGAGGATGCGAGCGCGCGCGTCCGAGATCTCAGAGCTGCTGAGACGCTGTGGTCAGACTATCCCGAGCGGGGGCTGTTGCACGAGCCCATCGTGCGCGACAGCTGCTGTCCGCGCTGGGTCCCGCGGCGCCCAGCCCACGGATGAGGTCCCATGGCCCACGGATGCCAGCCGAGGGTGCCGTAGTGCTCGCGCAGGTACGCCTTCAGCTCTCCCCGATGATTGCCGCACGCGTACTGGTGTGGACCGTACATGCCGCGTCCGTGCCAGGTCAGCCAATGGCCGGGATCGGCGTCCACGTACTCCCCGTGACGCAGGTCGAGCATTTGGCGCTCAAGTGAGGTCTGGGTCTCGGGGTCCGGCCGCACTCCGCAGATCGTGCACGCGAAGACGATCACTACCGGCATTGTCCGACGATAGCGTATGGGTGCACCCGGCGTTCCGGGGAGCGTCGCCGGCGCCTCGTTGGGAGATGCGTGATCGGTCGCGCTGTCCAGGCCGCGGGGTGCCCCGAGCGGCTCGACCCGAGGTTCCTGCAATGGGTACGGCGCTATCCGCGTGACAGCCGACCGCGTCTGGACGCCGCTCTCGACCGCTACCGAGCCAACCTACGGATGATCGAGCTGACCTCCTCGGCCCAAGTCGATGCGTTCCTCCGAGACGCGCCTTCATAAATTCGGTCTCGCCCGCGGCGACCTCTCGGCGATTAGATCCGCTCCGGTGACCGGACTGATCGACCCGGATCCCTTCGAGGCGTTCGAGGCCGCAGGATGGGAGCAGAGGGCCGGGCGCAAGCCGCTGCGCTGACTGGTCCGCGGTCCTGCAGATGCCCGCGCTGCGGCTCGCGCAGAGGAGGGCGGCTCGACGATCGGCGGGTCGGTTCGAAGGGCACGATCAGGCCAGGGTGCCGCGTGGAGCAAGCCATCGGACGGGCTGTCCGGTGATCGAGGCGATGCGGTCGTAGTCCTCGTCGTAGTGCAGGACCGGGACGCAGGCGGCCTCAGCCGCGGCGGCGATCAGCAGGTCGGGATGCTTGACCGAACGGTGGTGCATGCCTCCGTGCTCGGCGAGCCGCTGATACACCTGCACTGCGCGCCTCCACTGAGCCTCCCCGACGGGAAGATCTGGCAGAGCGCCGAGCTCGGCCCGTAGATCCGCGAACTCGTCTGCATTGCGGGCGCTGTACAGCAACTCCAGTTGCACCATCGCGCACGTCGCGACCTTGCCCTCTTTCACTGCCTCGTCGAAGTCTGCTCGAAGTTGTCCGCCGATCGCGCGGCTCCACACCCACGCGCTCGTGTCCGCAAGTCTCACCTATGCGGGCTGCCGTGCCCGGCGCATCTGCTCCAACACACCTGGAGTGAGATCGAGAAGGTCGCGATGAGCTAGACGCTCGCGTGCTGCTCGGGCGACGACATCGCGCAAAGCGGCGTGCACGGTGTCGGTGGTCCTGACGGTTCCGAGTACTGCAGCCGCCGCGTCAACGAGTTCGCCGTCAAGGTTGATGTTCGTGCGTCTGATCGCCGTTTTGCTCACATCTCCATCGTACACATCTGTCGTCCGTTACGATACACATCAACCTATGAGTGGAGCAGCTCCGTCTCACGCTTGCGCTTCGTCGCCCAAACACCCACACCCCGTGCGTGGAAATTTTACGCTGTCAAGCTGCGCTCGACATCGCCGTACAGAGGCACGAGCGTGCAGCCACGACCTCCTGTGCCTCCCGTCAGGACACCAGTTCGACGGTGGTGGTCGATGGGGCTCCGCCCGTCACGGCGTCGATCAGCGCCACCGGCAGCCGTCCTCCCGCGCGTCTGAGCAGGCTGCGCCCGGTGGCGTTCAGCTTGATTGCGACGACGTGGCGGCCGAAGCCGAGCCGCAGCGAGCGCAGACCCACCCGCACCCCGCCGTGCCCGGCCCGCTTGTCGTAGAGCGCGACCACGCTCGTGCAGCGCCCGTGGCAGCTCAGCGCGATGGCGGCCACGCCGCGGCGCACGCTGACCTGCGCTGAGCGCAACGTGAGGTACGCGCGGTGGGAGCGGAGATCCGCGTGGCCCGGTGGTCCGGCGATGCCACCGGCGCTGAACCCGCGAACGGTGACGCTGATCTCGGAGCCGGCCATGATCCCGCGCAGCACCACGTGGGTGGAGCGCACCTGCAACGTCGCGTGCTGGCCGCTGCTGGTACGGAGCGCCACCCGATACAGGTGGGCGTGGGCGCTGCGCCGCCACGTGACCGAGACGACGCGGCCGCGCTGAGCGATCGACAGCCCGCGGACGCGCGAGGGCACGTACGGCGTTGGGCCGGCGAAGCGTGCGACGTGCAGCACGGTGCGCAGCTGACCGCGCAGCATCACCTGCACCTCGACGCTGCGCTCGCCGCGCCGCCCGTCCAGCGCGGTGAAGCGCACTCGGCCTGAGCGCCGCGTCGTCTGGATGATCAAGCGCCGCCCGCCCGCGCCGACCTCGAAGAAGCGCAGGCGTTGGCCGCGGATCGCGGCTGCCTGCCAGCTCAGGGTCCGGCGGTGACCCTGGCCGGTGACGCGGGCGTGGACCACGGCCGGGGGCAGGGACGAGGCGCTGCGCACCGAGGAGACCGCCGCCGACCCGGGCTGCAGCGCGAACGACCAGCGCCCACCGCCCGGCGCGACGATCGCCACGGTGGTCGTGTCATCCGACGGGTCGGGCAGGATCAGGATGCCGCTGCGGCGGTCGAGCGTCGAGCGCCCCCGGACGGTCTGAGCGGTGCGACCCCCGGGCCCGCTGACGTTGACCAGCGGCGGTCCGCCGCGGCCGGTGAGCTGCACCACGCCCTGATGGGCATGGTTGGCGAAGCGCAGCGTTGGCGCCGCGGCCGATCCCGCGCGTGCGGCCCCCGGGCCGGCGAGCGCCTGGGCGACGAAGATCTGGGTCGTGTAGGGCTCCAGCGAGCAGTCGTTACCGAACAGGCCGGTGTAGAAGTGCAGCCGACCTTTCCACTTCTGGCCCACCCCGATCGAGAGCCGGTGGCCGAACACCCCGATCTGACCGCAGACGCCGAAGCCGGTGTTGGAGAAGATCGCGCTGGCCTGAGCGTTGAGCAGCGTCCCGTGGGTCACGCAGTCAAGGAACGTCACTCGCGCGTGGATGTCGCCCTCGATGTTGAAGTTGGCGCCCTGTCCGTCGCCGGCGACGTCGCCGCCGATGTCGACGCCGGCGTTGCAGTCGCCGACGTTGTAGCCGGCGCTCGCCTTCACCGCGATGAACGGGTGCGGCAGGTCGTACACGTAGACACCGGCGCTGGCGAGCGTGACGAAGCCGTAGATCGTCGCGTTGCCGTTCAAGGTGAACGTGAACGGGACCTTCGGCAGCACGGTGCCCGGGGTGACGCCCGGCAGGCCGGCGGGCAGCGTCTGGTCCTGATCCTGGCCCACGGAGAAGGAGGCGATGACCCCGAGAAAGGCGATCTTGCCGATCGAAGGGCCGGCGCTGATCCCGATCGTGCCGGTGAGCGAGAAGGGGTCGACGGTCACCCCGCCCCCCAGAGTCGAGAGGAAGGCGCCGGTGTCGCCGAGCGGGATCTCCGGTGGCGAGGTGAAGCTCGCGCCGAACGCGGTCAGCTTGTCGCCCGCGACCGTGATGGTGCCGGTGATGCCGTTGCCGGCCAGGGGGATCGTGAAGTTGAACGAGCCCGACCAGATGTTCCCAGCGGTGTGCGTGAGCGTGAAGCCGGGCAGCTGGATCGCACCGAAGGCTTGGCCGAGGACCGAGATCGAGACCTGCGAGCTGGGGTTCCCGCTCGAGTCGACCGGCACCATCGCGGTGGCGAGGGTGCCGCCCAGGAACGAGGGCAGCTGCACTCCGAGGGAGACGACGGAGCCCTTGGGAGCGGCGTGCGGGTCGCCCGGGTCGTTGGGCGTCACCGTCGACTGCTCCCCCACCGGGAACCCGAACAGGTCGGCGCCCCCGCCGTGCTGGGTGAGCGTGAAGCCGTTGCTCTGCGGGTCGAAGGCGGCGCTCAGGGGTCCCTGTGAGGCGGAGCGCAGTCGGATCGCCCCGAGGTCGACGCTCTCGCCCTCGCTGCTCGAGATCGAGCTCTGCTGCGGATCGATCGTGAGCGTGCCGTTGCGATCACTCGGCACCAGCGTCAGCCCGCTCAGGTTCAGCGTGCCTCGGCTGACGTACGGGCCATGAGTCGCCAGCTGCCCACCGGAGGCGCCGTCGAAGCAGCCGGTCACGAAGAACCTGCTACCTGGCACGCTGACGTGGTCGACGAAGCCCGACGCCCCGCCCGCGCAGCCTCCGAGGGTGTCGAAGGCCAGCGGCGTGGTGTCCTCGGGGGGTTGGCCGGAGACGATCGTGACGAGATGGAAGGTGTAGCTCACCCCGGCGGTGAGGCCGCTGACATCGGCTGAGACCGGCGTCGTGCCGTCCGGGCTGCCGGCGTCGGCCTGCGGGGTCTGCATCGTTGGCCCGTTCTGCGGGCCGTAGACGAAGTAGTATTTGATGTCCTGGCCGCTGCTCGAGAGCTGGCCGTTCAGCGTCGCGGTGGTGCTCTGCACTGCGCTGGCCGGCTCGGTCCGGGCCAGATTGCCGGTCTTCACCTGAAAGGTGTTGTCGGAGTAGAGCGGTCCGCGCTCACCGTCGATCCTGACCCTCACGTAGTAGCGCGAGTCAGGCGTCAACCCGGTGATGATGTCAGTGACATTGGTGAGTCCGCCGGCGGGCAGGCTCTGCGCCGCGCTGGACAGGGGGTGCTGGAAAGAGGACTCGGTGCTGTACTCGTAGCGGTAGGTGTCGAGCTCGTTACCCGGGTTGGTGAAGGTCGTCTTGACGGTGGCGGAGGTGGGAAGCAGCTGCGTCACGACCTCGGGCAGGAGATGCGCCGTCGGCGCGGACGGGCTGGTGTTAAAGGCGCGGTCCATCCCGTAGCTCGTGCCTGCGGAGCTGGTCGCCACGAGCCGGTAGTGGTAGATGGCATTCGGCTGGAGCTGTCCGTACGTGCCTCCGGGGGCACCTGATATTCCCAGGCTCTGTTCCTGGACGGCGACGGTCGCGCTCCCACCGGCGACGTTGTTACTGGTATTGAAGCCATAGCTCGTCGTGGTGCCGTACTGAAAGAAGTAGGTGGTGCTCGTGCCCCCTGGGTCGACCTGCCCGAGGAAGACGGCAAAGTCGTGCGAGCCCAACGGGCGCGCGACACCCGTCATCGCCACCGGCGGAGCTGCCGATGCCGTGAAGGTCCTGTCCTGCCCGTAGCTGTAGGCGGTGGTGCTGGTATTCAGCCCGACGATGCGGTAGTGATAAGTGGCACCGGGAATGAAGGGACCGAAGATCTGGCCCGACGCGGGCTGGGCGCCCGCGCCGTAGCTCGTGATGGACTGACGCGTCGTCTCCGAACCATAGGAGGACGCGCTGGTGCCGTACTGAAAGAAGTACTCATCGCCGACGTCGCCGTGGGTGTCGACCGTCCCGGCGATCACGACGGGGTGCCCGGCGGAGACCGACGCGGAGCCGGTCTGCACCGTCGGCGGCACCTGGGGGACGGCCGGCGCCTGGACCACCAGCGTGGTCTGTCCGAAGCTGGTCGGGTGCTGTGGATCACCGTTATAGAACGCGAACACGGGCTCACTGCCCGACCCCGAGGCTGGCCCGCTGGCGGGGTGAACCGCGCACGACGAGCTCCCCTGGCCCTGCGTCAGCGTGCAGGAGCCGAGCGGGCTGGCCGTTGCGCCCACGAAGCTGGAGATCGTGAAGCTGACCGTGCCCGTCGGAGGCGTCGAGCCGCCGGTGACCGTCGCCGTACAGGTGGCCGCTGACCCCTCCGTGACGGGATTGGGCGCGCAGGAGACCGTGGTCGAGGTGGCCTGCGAGGATCGGCTCACGACCAGCGTGATCTGGCCCGCGCTACCAGAGTGCTGAGAGCTCCCGTCGTAGGAGGCGACCAACTGGTCGCTGCCAGCCGAGAGCGCTCCGCTGGAGGGCGGCGTGTACCGGACCGAGCACGACGAGCTCGCCTGGCCCTGGTTCAGCGTGCACGAGCCAATCGCAAAGGGATTCCCGTCGCTGCCGTAGACCGTGAAGCTGACCGCCCCCGTCGGCGGCGTCGAGCCGCCGGTCACCGTCGCCGTGCACGTCGTCGCGCTGCCCTCGGTGACGGGGTTGGGAGAACAGGAGACGCTCGTCTTGGTGGGCGCCATCGTCGCCGCCTGCACCGTCAGCGTGCTCTGGCCAGAGCTGCCGGTGTAGCTGCCCTCTCCGCCGTAGGTCGCGGTGAGCGTCGCGCTCCCGGGCCCCCCGGGAACCGTGAATCTCAGAGTGCACGACGCGCTTCCCATGCCGGGCGTCAGCCCGCAGGAGCCGAGGATGGTGGGAGCTGCGCCGTTGTAGTCACTCTTGGTGATTCTGAAGGTGACCGTGCCCGAAGGAGGGGTGTCTAGACTCCCCGACACCGTCGCGGTGCACGACGTCGAGCCGCTGGGCATGACCGAGCTGGGATTGCACGCGAGGGTCACCGTGCTCGTCGCAGCCGCGGCATTGGAGATCAGGTTCGAGCTGGCCAGGGCCACGGTGGCGAGCATCGTTGCCGCCAGCAGCGTCGGGAGCGAGGGTCGGCGGCGGGGGTCCGCAGACGCTTCCCCTTGTGCGCAAGACACGCGAGGCAGGCTTCCTCGGATACGCACGCACACGACTGAGCGAAGATCGCGCATTGAACTCCCCCGTGATCAACTTCTCCAGGTCAGCCAGGACAGGCTGCCGCGAAGGTACGGCCTGGCAGGGACGTCGTCATCAGTACACGGCTACTGAACTTCGCGCAGCGAGCGCGGGCACGGTCTGAAAGAATCCTCCGTGGAGGTGGATGGGGAGTCGATGATCAGCCTGGAGCGGTGGCCGCTTATCGGTCGCGAGGAGCAGCTCGAACGCATCCTGCTCACCCTCGCGCGGGAACCGCCGGGCAACGTGATCGTTGCCGGCGAGGCGGGCGTGGGGAAGTCGGCGCTGAGCCTCGCCGCCTGTGAGCGGGCGCGCGAGCAGGGCATGACGATCGCGCGCGTGCTCGCCACCGAGTCGGGGAATGCCGTTCCCCTGTCCCCGTTCGCGCATCTGATCCCGGATTCCTCACTCGCTCAGCCCGCCGATCGGCTGGCACTGTTCCGCCTGGCCTCTCAACGACTCGCAGCGTGGGGAGACGGCCGGCCCCTGCTGCTCCAGATCGAGGACGCCCATCTACTGGATCCCGCCTCGGCGGCGCTCGCCTTGCACATCGTCGGCGCCGGCGTTGCGCGTCTGATCGCCACCATCCGCACCGGCGAGCCCTGCCCCGACGCGATCGTCGCGCTGTGGAAGGAGGGCCACGCCGAACGGATCGAGCTCCCGCCGCTGACGAGGGAGCAGACGCGGGAGGTGCTCGAGCAGGCGCTGGACGGTCGGGTCGGCAGCAGGCTCCTCAGGTGGATCTTCGAGCTCAGCGACGGCAACGCACTGTTCGTGCGCGAGCTCGTGCTCAGCGCGATCGACGCCGGCGCCCTCACTTCGACGCTTGGTCGATGGGACCTGGTCGGCGAGCCGGCGCTGTCCGTGCGACTGCGTGAGCTGCTAGGCCGGCGGGTCTCAGGCGTCACAGCGGAGGAGCGAGAGCTGCTCGAGCTGGTCGCCCTCGCCGAGCCCCTCGACCTCGATGCGGCGGAGTGGCTCGTGTCCGACAGCGACGCGCCGGAGCGCGCCGAGCGACGTGGAGTACTGGTGACCGAGGCCCACGAGGGCTTGAAGCTGCGCTTCGCGCATCCGCTCTATCGCGAGGCGGTGGCCGAGTCGCTCGGGGCCCTTCGGGTCCGGAAGCTGTCCGGCCGATTAGTGGACGCCTTTGAGCGGCGGGATGCGAGCCGGACCGCAGGCCCGCTGCAGCTGGCCCGCTGGCGGCTGGACGCCGGGGCCGGTGCCGAGAGCGCATGGTGGCTGGCCGCGGCGCGGGAGGCAGAGCGGGTGTTCGACAACGTGCTGGCGGCCCGTCTCGCCCGCAGCGCCCTGGAGTCCGGCGGTGGGCTCCCCGCCGCCCTCGCGCTCGCCGGCGCTCTGGCCAGGAGCGGCCAAGCGCCCCGTGCGCAGTCGCTGCTCGCGGCCCACGAGCTCGAGGCGCGGCGCGCGGGGCAGGCACCGGAGTACCTCTCGCTGCGAATCAACGTATTGCACTCAACGCTCGGACGCACCGACGAGGCCCACGCGCTGCTCGATAGCGCCGCGGGCTGGCGCCAGGATGAGGGCTGGCAGCTGCAGATCGCCGCGCTTCGCGTTCGCCTGTTCTCAGAGCAGCGACGGATGCACGCCACGCTGGAGCACGGGCTGCCGCTGATCGCTGCGCTGGGGGCAGGGCAGGAGAGCCGGCGAGCCGCATCCGTCGTCGCCTACGCCCTCGGCGTAACCGGGCGCATGGAGGAGGCCGACGGCCTACTCGAGCGCACCTTCGGGCTGTCCGAGCTGATGCACAGCCGCCACGGGAACGTCGACCTGGGCGCCCTGCTGGCATGGACCGCCGTGCGCCTCGAGGGCGGAACCGGGTGGCCGGAGCTGCTCGATTGGGCTCGGGCGCTGCACGAACGCGCCCTCGTGAGCGGTGACGATCAGGCCGCAGCGCTGCTGGCCGGCATCGTCGGCGCGGCCTGGCTCTATCGCGCGGACCTGCGCCAGGCCCAGGACTGCCTGCTCGAGTCGGTCCGCGGACTCGACATGGCTGATGTCCGAGGTATGCTCCCGCACATCCTCGGCCTCCTGTCCCAGGCGCTCGCGCTGGTCGGAGAGACGAGAGGCGCTAGCGCGGCACACAATCGGGGCGAGGAGCTGCTCGCCGCGCGGCTCAATCAGGTCGGTCGGGGAGAGCTCGACCGGGGTGCCGTGTGGATCGCGGCTGCCACCGGCGAGCTATCTCGAGCGCGGAGCCTTGCGATGCGCGCCGCACAGGATGCGAGCCAAGCGCCGGTGCTGGCAGCGGTCTTCCTGCACGACGCGCTTCGCCTGGGAGCAATGGAGCCGGGGGTCATCGACGCGCTGTCCAACATCGCGGCGAGCACCGACTCACCGCTTACGCGCGTCCGCGCCCGGCACGCGAGCGCCACGCTCGCCTCGCAGCCCGAGGACCTCCTGACCGCTGCGCGGGAGTTCGAGGAGATCGGCGCGCGGCTACTCGCCGCGGAGGCCCACGCGCAAGCAGGCCGGCTGTTCGGGCAGCAGGGCCTCGAAGCCAAGGCCCGCGAGAGCGCGGCTCGATCCCAGGCGCTGGCCACCGTGTGCGGCGGCGCGCGCACGCCGCTGCTCTCGCCCCTGTCAGCTCGCTTCGAGCTGACGAAACGAGAGCGGGAGATCGTCACGCTTGCCGGCGGCGGCCTATCCAACCGCCTGATCGCCGAGCGGCTCGTAATCTCTACACGAACCGTCGAGTCCCACCTCTACCACGCGATGGACAAGCTTGGTGTCGAGAGCCGCGCCGAGCTCGTCCCGCTCGTCGGCGGCGACGGCCCCGGGATCAGCGGCGGACTCACCGCGAGCTAGATCTCTCATGGTCCGCACTGGTGCCAGAGCGTGTTGTAGCCCAGGAGGTCCGGGTGGCCGGCCGTCTGCCCGTCGACCGTCACCGAAGGAGCTCCGCTCACCGTCGCCTTCCGGGCCTGTGTGGTCGTTGCTCGGTGCCGACGGAGGGCACGCCGGGCCCACTCAGCTGAGCGTGCTCCTGCTTCTGGTTGCGATCACGAGCGGCGTGGTGACGTTTGGGCTCGAGTCAATCTTGGGCAGCCGCCGTAGAGCGCAGGAACCGGGAGATCGGTAGATGGCGGGCCAGGAGTATCCCCACCACGAGCTCAGTGGTCGCAACCGCGGGGAACTCCAAGCGGTACAGGACGCCTGAGAGTCCGAACACGAGGCCTACCTGGTAGGTGATGGCCGCCAGCGCCACCGCACCCAGAATTCGTGACGTCCAATCTCGTCGGCGTAGCTGGACGATCAAGATGCCGAGGGCAACGAGCAGACACGCCCAGACGTCGAACAGCGCGTCGCCGTCGTAGTCGGGCAGTGGATCGCGCGGATCGCTCACGGTCGTGAAGACGCGCAAGTAGCCGTCCGCCGCGCGACGCAGCGAGGGGAACCTGTCGTGGTAGCCGAACGGGTTCGCGTCGATGTACGGGTGGTAGGGTAGATGAGGAACGAAGGGTGGGTCAGCGAGATTTCGCGAGCGAACACTCCGATTCGCTCGCCGAGGAAGTCAAGCGGATCATCGACGGCCGCCGCGCGCCATGCCACCGCCAATGCCCCGTCTCCGGCCGCGGTGATCGGCCATGCCAGCGGGTGGTGGGGACCGTCGAACAACCCGATCGCGTCATCAAGCGTGGAATGCGCTCGAATTGCGCGCAAACCGCCGACCGCCAACACGCTGTGCGGGAACAGATTCCGATGCTCCCTTCGTGACAGACTCGCCAGGTCGTACGCGTACCCCACCGCCTGCGGATAGGCCGGGCTCGAGCTGAGCGCTCCGAGCACCAGCACGCTCGCCGCCATTACGATCGTGATTGAGGCTCCAGCGAGGACCGTGCTCGCCCCGCGCCGCAACGTCGGCCACGAGCGGGCGAACGAGCGCCGGCCCTGTGTCGGCGTCGGTGATCGACCGCCGCGGATGAGTCCGACGGCCAGCACCACCGGTACGACCACCGCCGCCGCCGCGTTCTGTCGCGCCCCCAGGCAAAGCCATCCGAACCCCGCGCCGGCGGCAAGCCACCCCGCTCGCCTGCGTCCCCTGAGGGTGCCTGCCCGGGCCACCGAACCCAGGCAGATCAGGAACAGCGATGCAAACCACGCGTCCCGTCCGACCAGACCCAACTGACCGAACACCTAGGGTGACAGCGACACCGCGGCGACGACCAGCGCCGCGAGAACCGGTGCCAGCACCAACCGAGCGATCAGGAATGCTCCCGCCACGAAGCAGATCGCCTGACCTCCCAAGACCCATCCGGGCCCGAGTCCGTGCGTCAAGAACGGTCGCCACAGCCATTGGAGCACGGGCGCGTACTGGGTCGATGTGGCCGGTGAGAGTCTGCCCGATCTCATTGATCGTGTCGGCGTTCATCCGACCCGGCCAAAAGCAGAGACCTCCCAGGGCCACGGGCAGCGCCAGGATCCCGGCGACGACGAAAGTGTCTCGCCGGCGACCGAGCGAGTTCGTGGCGCTCCAGAAGCTCAACCGGCGACGATCCTGCAGGGCTCGCTCAGCGACGTGGTCCGGCCGTGCGCCGCGCTATCCCGGGCCCCAGGGTGGAATCGATCTGATCAGCGATGGACGTGGATCGTCAGGTACTTCGGGGCGCGGACGCGCGCTCGTTGACTCCTTGACGGGATCGACGGTGAAGCGCATGCCGGGCACGCTCACCCGGACCACCCGCCAGCCGTCGGAGCCACCGTGCTGAGCGATCCAGTGGTACTGGGCTCGGTCGGGTCGCTCGCGGTTGAGGTGACCGGCTCGGGCCTCTGCCTCCTCGCGTCTCATTCCCGCAGGATAACCAGCGGTATTCATGGCGGCGCGGTGACGAACGACGGCTACCGCTTAAGCGAGTCCCGGGGTTAGGGCCCGCGGTGGGCGTCGAGGGTGGCCAGGGCGTCGAGGAAGGCCCGACGCCGGCCTTCCAGCGCGCCGAAGTGCGTCTCGTCGGCAGCTTCGACGTCGGCCAGGGCAACGCTCAGCAGAGCACGGCCGGCGTGGGTGAGACGCACCTGCCGGGCGCGGCTGTCATCGCGATCGATCCGGCGCTCGAGGAGTCCACGATCTTCGAGCTTGCGAGCTACCTGACTGGTCATCATCGGGTCGATTCCGGCCTGCGCAGCCAGTTGTGCCTGGGTCGGATGTTGGCGTTCGTTGTCTTCGAGCCACCAAAGCGAGGCCAGGAGGACGAACTGCACGTGAGTGAGCTCGTGTGGCGCCAGCACCGCGCGCATCTGTCGTTGCCAGGAGAGCGTGACGCGCCAGAGCAGGAAGCCTGGGCTGTGGTCTGGCGCACGATGCAGAGAGCTCGGGCCGGAATCGCTTATGCGGACCGCTCCTTGGCCAACGCGATCAACGATGCCATCGTGGCCGGGAAGTCTGCGGTGATCATCGGCCCGAGCGCTCGGGCCTGATCCTCGGGTCCCTCGATCTCGGCCGCGTAGGTGAGGCGCACCGCACCGGAGCGCAGCGGTTCGAGTCGGTGCGAGACCCGCACCACGATGTCGCCAACCGGCGTTTCGTCGACGAACTCGCGCAGAGGCTCAACCTTGACCAACCGGTAGGCCAACGGATTCTGGCCCACGAACTTCATCGTGCCGCTCGAGCCGGACGCAAAAGGTCCGTCGCGAGTGACCAGCTCGGCTTGCGCGTCCCAGCTCGGCCAAGTCCTGACGTCCTCGTACAGAGCCCAGATCGCTGCCGGCGATACGTCGCTCTCGATGGTGTGGGCGTAGGTGAACGACGGAGTATTTAGCATGCACGCATAGTATATGCGTGCATGGGATTTGTCAAGGGCTCACGTTCCCACCGTTCAATAGCCTGCCGCGAGGTCACCGCGTACGAGTCCGAGTCCGTGCTCTCCCCCGAGCCCCTTTCCCGGGCCGTCGCCCTGTGCCGTCACGTACCCGTCGATCGACATCGTGATCCCGCGAGGACTTTCGGGGATGTTCGCACTCGACATCCGGCGCCCCGGAAAGCACCAGCGAGCGGTTGGCCTCCGAACCCACCGCTACGATCCGCCGCCGGTGGATTATCCGGTCGAACGCTTCAGCGAGTCCGAGCGTGGGTGCCTGCAGGCGCACTTCACGAACCTCGACCGGCCCGTGTTCGCGCTCGTGAACCTGCCCGAGACGGTGAAGGGCGCGCTGTTCGCTCGCTATTCGCGCTACCCGGGGTCGCTCCGGCGACTGTTCCTGGACGAGTTCGCCGCGGACCTTCCGGCTCCGGGCGAACGGGGACAGACGCGCGGGGGTGAACGCGGGGAGGGCGGCGAAGGACAGCGTGCCGCACAGCTCTACGAGCGGATCTTCCTCGGCTTTGGCGATGACTCAGTGGCCCAGCTCGGCGGCGCCCACGTCGCCTGCGAGTGGGTCTCGAACGTCGTGACCAAGATCCTGCAGCGTCCCCGGCTGGGTGCCTACCTCGAGCAGTCGACCCGCTATATCGCCTACGACGCGCCCCTGCCCGAGCCGCCGGGTGGCTATCGCTATTACCGTGACCCAGAGCTGGGGCCGGACTACACCGCGGCGATGGACGAGCTGTTCTCGGTCTATTCAGCTGCCCTGCCGCGCGTGAGCAGATGGGCCGAGCTCCAGTTTCCTCGCGCCCGCGACGAGGCGGCGGCGGCGCATGCCCGCGCAATCAGGGCCAAGGCGCTCGACCTGCTGCGGGGCCTGCTGCCCGCAGCCTCACTCTCGCACATGGGGATCTTCGCCACGGGCCAGACCTACGAGCAGCTGATCCTGCATCTGCTCGCTCATCCGCTGCCGGAGGCGCGCGCCTACGGACAGATGATCCTCGAGGCGGTGGGGTCGGTGATGCCGAGCTTCGTCGCCCGCGTGCACCGTCCCGACCGCGGTGGTGAGTGGATCGGCTACCTGGAAGCTCGCGCGCGCGCCGGTGAGCGGTGGTCAGGACGGCTGGGGCTCGGGGCGCAGGGAACCGATGGGCCCGCGGGCCCATCGGTGCGGTTGCTGCGCGCGCAGGGGGACGAGGACGAGCTGCTGGCGGCGCTGCTGTTCGAGTCCACCGCCTCCAACGAAGCGTCGATCCGCGACGCGCTCGCCGGCTTGGACCAGGACGAGCGAACCGCACTGCTCGCCGATCTCGTCGGAGAGCGTGCCAATCGTCGCCACCGTCCCGGTCGGGGGTTCGAGGCGCTGCGCTACCGCTTTGAGATCGTCTCGGACTACGGCGCGTTCAGAGATCTCCAGCGCCACCGCATGCTCACCGTCCAGTGGCAGACGCTCACCCCCGACCTGGGCGCCGGCGTTCCGGAGCAGGTCGATCTCGCGGGCTGCGGCGAGGAGTACCGGCGCGCGCTCGAGGTCTCCGGCCGCGAGTACGATCGGCTCGCCGCCAACGGGCTGGCCACCTCGGCACCCTACGCTCTGTGCCTCGGCTACCGGATCCGCTACATCCTGGATCTCGACGCGCGCGAGGCCATGCATCTGATCGAGCTGCGCTCCGGACGGGAGGGACACCCCAGCTACCGCGCCGTCGCGCACGAGATGCACGCGCAGATCGCCTCGGTGCATCCTGCCGTCGCGGCGGCGATGACCCACATCGACCGCGAGACCGAGCCCCGACTCGAGCGGATCTCCTCCGAGCTTCGCCGCCAGGCCCGCATTGCGGCGTCCAGCCTGTAGTGCTCTCGACGGGTTCGGTCGCGCAGAGCCCAGGGAAGGTTTGATCCGCCCCCGGAGTCATTACGTAAACACCCTGCGCCTCCTCCGGCCGGAGCGACCCTTCCCCCCCAACTCGAGGTGACCGTGAAACGCATCCTTCTCTCCCTGACCCTGACCGCCGTCGCGGCCGTCCCCTTCGTGACCGAGGCCAGCGCGCGGAGTCGCGGTCACTCCCGCACGACCACGGTTCAGCTGCGCCGAACCAGCCTGGGGAAGATCCTGGTTGACGGCGGAGGCTTCACGTTGTACATGTTCACCCGGGATCGCCGCAATCAGGATGTCTGCCTCCGGATCAAGGGATGCACATCGGTCTGGATTCCCCTGCGGAGCACCGGCGCAACGATCGCCGGTCGCGGCGTCAGCGCCCGCATGCTGTCCAGCATCCGGCTCCCGCATGGCGCCAGGCAGGTGACCTACGGCGGCGACACGCTGTACACCTACACTGGTGACACCCGGCCCGGCGAGACCAGCTACGTGGGCCAGCCTCAGTTCGGCGGCACGTGGCCCGCGCTCACCGCGGCGGACCGGGCGGTAACGGGCAGCGGCGGCTACTAGCCCTTACAGCACTTTACGGTGCCGTCTGTGCAGGTGCAGTCATGGCTGCGACCGCCGGAGGGCTGGCTCAGCCCAGCTCGTTGATGCGGATCAGGTTGCCCGCGGGATCGCGGAAGGCGCAGTCGCGAACCCCGTACGGCTGCTCGGTCGGCTCCTGGACGACCTCAGCGTCGCCCGCCTGCAGCTGCTCGAACGTGCCGTCGAGGTCGGCGGTGGCCAGGATGATGTGGCCGTAGGTGCCCTTGGCCATCATCTCGGCGATGGTGCGGCGCTCGTCGTCGGTGACGCCGGGGGTGGCGCCCGGCGGGTACAGGACGATGGACGTGCCGGGCTGGTCGGGGGGGCCGACCGTGATCCAGTGCAGCCCGCCGTACTCGACGTCGTTGCGGACCTCGAAGCCGAGGGTGTCGCGATAGAAGGCCAGGGAGGCGACCGGGTCCTCGTGCGGGAGGAAGGTCATGTGAATGGTGATGTCCATGGCGGTCACGCTACTGCGGCTCGGTGAGCGGCGCTTCTCGATTCCTGATCGGTCTGGTCACCTGTTTCGCCACGCACGACGGCATCCCCGCCGTCGCGCGCGTCGCATCGCGTCGGTAGACGCTGGGCGGCATCCCGACCAGTTCGGTGAAACGAGTGCTGAAGGTGCCCAGCGACGAGCAGCCGACCTCGAAGCAGACCTCCGTGACGCTGACCTCGCCACGGCGCAGCAGCGCCATCGCGCGCTCGATGCGCCGCGTCATCAGATAGCCGTACGGCGGCTCGCCGTAGGCGAGCCGGAACTGTCGGCTGAAGTGCCCGGGCGACATGTGAGCGTCTCGAGCCAGCGCCTCGACGTCCAGCGGCTGCGCATACTCCCGATCGATCCGGTCGCGGACGCGGACGCGGCGCAGGCGTACGAGGTCGCGCAGGTGCTGCGCCGCGACGGGTGTGCTGGTCACCGGCGAGATCATGCCAACATCACGCTCATCTCACGGTGTCCGCGAGGGCCTCGGTCAGGTGGCGACGTAGGCCGCGAGGTGCTCGCCGGTGAGGGTGGAGCGGGCGGCGACGAGATCGGCGGGTGTGCCCTCGAAGACGATCCGGCCGCCGTCGTGGCCGGCGCCGGGGCCGAGGTCGATGATCCAGTCGGCGTGCGCCATGACCGCCTGGTGGTGCTCGATGACGATGACCGACTTGCCGGAG
>JBPCPO010000024.1:0-12097 GCA_050999075.1 Solirubrobacteraceae bacterium | reverse complement strand
GCCAGTACGCCAGCTCGCCGGTGCCGGCGGGCCCCGCGAGGTCTGATCGCTGACGCCGGCAGAAGTCGGTGAACTGCAGGGCAGGATCAGGGAGCGGCGACGGCTCTCCCGCGGCATAGGCGGCGTAAAGCTTCGCGAGCTGGCGCCTGAAGACCCCGACCGACCAATCGTCGAAGACGCTGTGGTGGGTGCGGATCACGAGCACATGGTCCTCTTCGCCCAGGCGCAGCAGCTCCGGCACGAACAGCGAATCGACGGCGAGGTCGAACGGGCGCCGCCCCGCCTCGGCCACCGTCCGCCCCACCTCCTCCTCTCGCTCGACCGCGGCCAGACCGGTGAGATCGCGCAGCGGGAGCTCGAACGGCCGGTGGGTACGCACCACCTGCACCGGCCGCCCGTCCCGCAGCTCGAAGCCCGTGCGCAGCGTGCCGTGGCGGCGCACGATCTCGTCGAGCGCTCGCGACAGAGCCGCGACGTCGAGCCGGCCCCGATAGCGGCGGGCGAGGCCAGGGAGGTTCTGGCACCCCGGTGCGAACAGCTCGTGCCAAAGCATCCCCTCCTGCGAGAAGGCGACGGGCGCCACCGAGTCGAGCGCCGCGGGAGCGACGGAGGCTGTCTGCGGGCGACGGGCGGAGGCGGAATGCCTCCCCGGCTCACCCGGCCTGTCGATCAGGAGCAGTCGCGCCCGAGGGAACGCCGCCGTGAGCCGTCCCGCCAGCGCGGGAGCGACGTGAGCGCCGACGAGCACCAGGCAGCTCAACCGCGAGACGTCGTGGCGCTGGGTCGCGCCGGAATCGAGCAGCGCTTGCGCGGTGACGAGATGCAGGCCGCAGGCGCGCTCGGGTGTCGCTTCGATCAGCGCGCACATGCGGTCCGCCTCGAAGGCCGGAAGCACCACAGAGCCAGGCGCCGTAACCGCCAGGCAGCCCCGCAACGCTTCCTGCGCGGCGAGCGTGCCGGGTGGGAAGGAGTGCAGCAGCGGCGGTGGAGCGACGTAATAGTCGCTGGGCCCGCCCAGCAGCAGCATCGGACGCGCCAACGGGCGGGAGCGGTAGAGGATCTCGCCGGGCTCGGCCTCGAGGAGCGGCGGGACGATCGGGTCGGCGCCAGCTTGCTGCTCGAGCTCGCCGGAATCCAGGATCGGCACCGACGTGCATCCGGGGGCGAGAGCGGGCGAGGCGAGGATCGCCGACGCCCCGCAGTCGCGCACGATGCGAGCGATCTCGAGGTCGCCGAGTCCCGCGAGCAGCGGCACCGCCACCGCTCCCGCCTTGCGCACTCCGAGGTAGGCCACCGCGTAGTCGGTCCAGTGGGCGCTGTCGAACAGCAGCGCTACGCGCGCGCCGCGCGCGACCACACGCGCAAGCTCCGCGGCGACGGCGCTTGCCCGCCCGTCCCATGCCCCATAGGTGAGCCGGTGGCCTCCGTCCACCGCGATGGCTAGCGCCTGAGGATTCGCTGCCGCCACCAGCGCAAGCGCCGCGGGTAAGCTCGAGCCCCCAGTCCGGGGGCTGTCCGGTACCGGCCGCGCCTCGGGCAGGACCGAGCCTTAGTCCGGAGTCTGTCCGGCGGCGGCCGCACATCCTCGGGTGAAGAGCCGATCGAGCTCGGCCTGGCGGGAGGTGAACTCCCAGCGTTCGACCAAGCGGCCGCCGTCGAGACGCAGAACCTCGACCGTCTCAAAGCGTTGCTCACCCTCACCGAAGTCGTGGACGGCGTCCCCGATCGCGACGACGTGGTCGCCGTGCGTGAGCAGCTCGCGGTCCTCCAGCCGTGCCGGGGAGGCCCACATCGG
Source organism: Solirubrobacteraceae bacterium (assembly GCA_050999075.1). Classification (GTDB taxonomy): domain Bacteria; phylum Actinomycetota; class Thermoleophilia; order Solirubrobacterales; family Solirubrobacteraceae; genus Palsa-465. The sequence goes on along the minus strand of JBPCPO010000024.1, from coordinate 10,302 downwards.
CTCCATGAACCCCTCCCATAGGCGGGTGCGGCCGTCGTAGGTCCCGGCCAGCGGGTGCTGTCCCGCGACGTGCCAGACGACGTCCTCAGCCAGACAGTCTAGGAACGCCTCGCGGTTGCGCTCGTTGAACGCGTGGTGGGCGCTGCGCGCCACATCAATGCCCTGGTCAGCGCCGATCCTCAGACGCTATCACCCGCACGGTCACCGCCCGCCGCTGAAGCAGCCATAGCCGTTGGCCGGCGAACGCCCATTCGAGGTCCTGCGAGCCGCCGAAGACCCGCCGGCACCGCGTGGCCAGCCGGTGCAGTCGAGCCAGCCGGGGCTCGTCCAGACACAGCTCCCGGGCGCGATCGCTCGACGTGGGCGTCGCGGCGGTGCCGCCGGCGGCAACGGTGACGACCTCGATGTCCTTCATCCCGGTTCGTCGCTCCAGCACGTCACCCGCCGGGCTCAGGCGGAACAGATCCGGAGTGACGAGACCACCGACCACCGCTTCGCCTAGACCCCAGGCGGCCTCGATGACGATCTCGTCCGCGCCAGTGACCGGGTGCGGGTGGAAGAGAACGCCCGCCACGTCTGCCTCGACCATCCGCTGGATCACCACACCCGCCCGCGGTGCGCCGGCCACGCCGAGCCTCTGCCGGTAGTCCAGCGCAGGCTGGGAGCAAACGGATCGCGCCACGGCCTTTACGGCGGTGGCGAGTCCCGCGGGCAAGACCCCGAGCACGCTCAGGTGCTGACCGGCGAAGCTGGCCGTCTCGGAGTCCTCGCCGACCGCCGAGGAGCGCACCGCCAGCGAGGATCCGAGTGGTGGCGCCCAGGCGGCAAGACGGGGCCAGGCATCGGGATCTCCGTCCGCGACCGCCTCGGCGAACATCCACGCCAACGCCACGCCCGGCGGGATCGGCAGCCCAGCCTCGGCGGCCCGGGCCAGCTGGGCTGCCTTTCCGCCGAACACACGCGGGTCGACGGCGTCGCGCAGCGCTACTGGCCCGATCATGCTCGCTAGCCTGCCACCCGTGTCCTCCGCGGCCAAGCCCGCCCCGCCGGCCGCCGAGCCCGTGCCGCGCTTCGATCCTCCGGGGCCAGGTGCGTGGTCGCTCGACACGTCCCACTTTCCCCAACCCGCAACGCGGTTCGTGATGGAGCTGTTCACAGCGCCGGCGAGACGCGGCTTCAAGGAGGCGACGGCTCGCTACGGGCTGCTGATGGACCACATCGAGTGGGGGTTCGTGCATCGCTGGGCGTACCTCTGCCCGCGACCCGTCCGGGCGCTGAGTGATGGCATGACCCACAAGGGCTGGGACGAGCTGGTGGGCTCCGACGCGCTGCTGCGCGGACGTCTGGCCTCCAGCGCCACCGTATTCGCGGACCGGCGCTGGCACGAGGATGTGACGAGATGGGATCGCCGGACCAAGCCTCAGCTGTCCCGTGAGCACCGCGAGCTGCAGGCGGTCCAGCCCATGAGGCTGCAGAGCACCGAGTTGCTCTCGCATCTGAGCCGTTGCCGGCGCAACCTCCAGAGGGCGATCTACGAGCACCATTGCCTCAACGTGGCGCCGGTGATCCCGGTCGGCGACTTCCTCGTACACGCCCAGGAGTGGACCGGCCTTCCCGTCGCCGACCTGGTCGGTCTGGTCCGGGATGCCCGGCCGCTGGCGTCGGCCGCCGGCACCGAGCTGACGCGGTTGGCGCAGGCCATGCACGATGACCCGGCGGCCGAGGAGCTCCTGGCATCCGGGGACGAGACAGGAGCCGGCGGTAGCGGCTCCGAAGGGGTCCTCGCCTCGCTGAGGTCCTGGCCCGGCGATCTCGGTCGGGCGGCCGCCGATTACCTCGATCTCGTCGGCTGCTGGAGCGCCGGCAGCGGGTCAGACGTCGGCGAGCCGTGTCTGGTGGAGATGCCCAACCTCCTGGTGGGGACGATCCGGGCCGCCGGGCCGGGCGGCCCACGCAGCGCTGAGCTTACGGCGGGGGCCGCGCTTGCCGCCGTCGCCGAGCTCGCCGCCGAGCGTCGGGCGCAAGTACCACCGTCGAGTCGCGACGCGTTCGACGCGCTGCTGGCCGAGGCGCGGGCGACCCACCGGCTCCGCGACGAGCGCGCCGCCTATTGCGACGTGTGGGCGCACGGGCTGATGCGGCGAGCGATCCTCGCCGCCGGCCGGCGGCTCACGGAAGGCGGCATCGTCGAGGCGCCCGAGCACTTGGTCGAGGCCACCGACGCCGAGCTGCGGTCGCTGATCGAGGGAGCGCCGGGGCCATCCGGTGAGGAGCTCGCCGCCCGGGCTCGTTACCGGCTGACTGCGCGGCAGGACGACGTCCCCGCCGGTCTGGGCAGTCCACCGCCGGCACCCGTGCCGATCGAGTGGCTGGCGCCTGGGGTCGCCCGCACCGAGCGGGCGTTCCGGACCTATCTCCGGGCGATGTCCGGAGAGGAGGTGGCCGCGAGCACTCATGCCATCGCCGGGGTAGGGGTCAGCCCGGGCACCCATACGGGGCGCGCCCGGATCGTCCGCAGCGTCGCGGATCTATCGCGGATCGAGCCCGGCGACGTCCTCGTCACCGGCTCGACCACGCCGGCGCTGAATCCCGTGCTCCCCCTCATCGGCGCGATCGTGACCGACCGTGGCGGTCTCCTGTCGCACGCCGCGATCGTGGCGCGCGAGTTCGGCATCCCGGCGGTCGTGGGCACCGGCGACGGGACCGCCAAGATCCCCGATGGAGCGCTCGTGCTGGTCGACGGCACGGCCGGTCAGGCGACGGTGCTCGATCCGCAGAAGGACTCGAACCGGTCCAGGTAGTCGCGCAGCGCGGCCCTCACCCGCTCCTGCGGCAACTCGAAGGCGACCGGGTCATAGTCGTGGGACCCATGACGATCGCGTGGATTCTCGGCCAGCCAGCGACGCATCGACGCCTCGACCTGGGGGTCCAGGCGTGTCCCCAGCCACGCGTACAACCGCGTGACGGTGCGGATCGGGTCGGCGACCAGAGCCCGAAAGGACAGGTCGTAGAAGCTGCTCTCCTCCGCGCCTGCGCGTACGCGCAGGGCACGGCTCATCGCCGCCGTGCACCGCGCCAGCGCCTGCTCGCCGATGCGCTCCGGGGAGATCGCTTCGGTGTTCGGTGCGCGTACCGTGAGGATCAGGCTGGCGTAGGACGGCACCGCCTGTGCGGGGTCTCGGTGGCAGTGCACGACACGCGCGCCGGGAAGCGTCCCCAGGAGCGCGTCGAGGTGACCGAGGTGGCCAGGCGATTTCAGCACCCACCGCCTGTGCGCGTCTCGGTCGGAGCTCAGCAGGCGCAGCTGAAGCGCGTAGTACGCGTACTCCCGCTGCAGATCGGCCGCGTGGAACCAGCGCGAGTAGGCCTCCGCGTCGAACATGTCGTCGAAGTGCTGGCTCGTGAACGAGTTCTGCAGCAGCGCGTCGCACTCCTCGGGTCCCTGCGGGGTCAGCGGATGGACGGCGCGAAATCCAGGCGCCAGCGCGTAGAAGCGCTCGAGCCACCGCTCGGCCTGGCGCACGAGCGTCGCTTCGTCGGGTCCCTGCCCCGGCTCCGGCGCCGTGGGGTGCAACCCCTCCCATAGACGCAGGAACCGGTGGCGCGGATCCTGCGCGAGCAGGTTGTGGAGAAGGCTGGTGCCGGTACGCGGAAGTCCGGTGATGACGATCGGCGCCTCGAGCTGCCTGTGCGCCGCTTGCGGTCGGCGATCGAGGTGAGCGCGCACGTCCAGCCGGTTGCGCAGGTGGCGCAGCAGCACGCTGCGCAGGACCCGGCGACCCGTTTCGCTCAGGTGTCCGGTGGCCAGCGATGATTCGATCAGCAGGGTCAGCGGCTCGACGAACCCGTCCTGATCCCAGTTGTCGTACCCCGCGCGCGCAGCGGCGGCCGACATCAGCGCCGGCGCAGACAGCTCGGGCACGCCCGCGTCCGGCGCCCCTGCGGCGCCGGAGGAACCGGGGCCGGTGGTCACGAACCGTTGTCGAGTGCCCGAGCGTCCCCGGGACCGGAGTCAGCCCGCGCGGGAAAGAACCACGGGGGAAAGTGCTCGGTGACCAGCATCACGGGGCGGCTTTGGACGATGATGCGGTAGCTCCGGAAGAGCAGGACGTCAGTGCTGTGCAAACCCAACGCGGAAGCCCGGGGGCCGGCCGGCGTCCGGCCCGTTCGCACCAGCTCCCTGAAGGTCTCTGCGCGCGCCGCGAGCAGCAGGTGGCCGATCGGCTCCGAGGTCGCGAGGAGGGCGTCGCGCATGCTCGGCGCGAGCCGGTCGAGGACGATCGTCGTCTCCGCGTAGACGTAGTTGCGCTCGGTCTCGCAACCCTGCAGCAGCGTCGCGCGTCGCAGGACCGTCTCCTCGCCCGTGAGCTCGAGCTCGACGTCGGTCGGCAGCCCGCGGGTGGTGGTCTGCTCGAGTCCGGCGGTGGTGACGCGCTCACCGAAACACGCCTCCAGGAGCCGCACCACCGTGGCGTCGGTGCTGAGGATGAGACGTTGGGCCATGTCCAGCGCGCCGTCGTCCAGCCCGCCAGCGTCGGCCCCCAGCTCCCCACCGTTCAGGCCGGCAACATCGGCGTCCAGCGCGGCCACTTCACCGTCCGAATCGACTGCGTGTACCGGCCCAGTCATCAATCAATCCTTTCCGTCGCGGGCTATTGCGCGCCGATCATGAAGCTGAGCCGCTAACCCGCCAGGACCGGCGGGGCTCGCTCCAGCATCTATCTGTGCAGGACCAGCATCGCCGCATACTAACTTGCATAGACCCGCAGTCACTAGATGCACGTCGCATCTAAATTTCTCTCCCCATCTGGACCCTTCTAGATGTTGAGGGCCACCTAGATGTGATCGACTTATAGGGACGGTGAGTCTATGCGCGTGTATACTAAGGGCGCGCCGATAAGGTGCGACGGTAGCTGACGCAGTCTGCCCCGGCCCATGACCGCGGCGAGTGCGTCGGCCCTCCACTCCCTCCCGACAGGCCCCGGCACCCGAGGAATTGGGGACCGGGGCCTCCGGGCGGTGGCCATCTTGCCCCCTCCAGACATTGGCAGGTCGGACGCGCAGCTATTCGACCGACGATGGAGCTCCCGTCCGCTTGGGGACGGGCGGATTAGACGCGACCGTGAAGCTCAGCGACTGTGGCCGCGAGCGCTGGCCCGCCCCGTTCGTCGCCGTGATCCTTGCTTGCCCGCGGGGTGCCGTCGTGCTTGCCCAGCATCACCGTCTGCATCGCCGCGTCGGGGGCAGCCGTCGCGGCCGCGGTTCCCAGCCCGACGAATCCCCGCGAGAAGCAGAGGGACGATCCGTCTGAGCTGAGGAGGAGCAGCACGGGTCCACCTGATCCGCATAAACCCGCCGTCAGGAGATGCCCGGCGCATTAAGCTAAGAAGTACCGACCTGCGCTACCTGCACGAGACATATAGTGACGGCGGGTCTATGCACGTGTATGCTGACGCGCCGAAGCTGGTGCGTATTGTGTCGAGCGCGCGGCGCGCGATACGTCGCTTATGAAGCCTGCGTCATCGTGCGCTGACCATCGACTGTTTGGGAGGATCGCGAATGAACCGTTTGACGAGACTGCTCGTGTTGGCTGTAACGCTGTCATTGGCGGTCTCCGCCACGCTGGCGAGCGCGGCTATGGCCGGACATCCTGGACACAAGAGCCATCGTGGCCACAAGACCCACCACGGCCGCAAGCACCACCACCAAAAGCCTCACGTCGTGATGACGAGGATTGCCTGCGGCATGAAGATCACCAAGACCATCACCGTGGCCAACGACATCGGCCCCTGCACGGGGGACGGCCTCGACATGGTCAAAAGCGGGGTCACGCTCAATCTCAACGGCCACAGCATCATCGGCAGCGACACGACGAACACGACCGCGGCCGAGCAGGTGGGCATCAACCTGTTGAAGGTCACCGGGGTGAACGTCACCGGCCCCGGTAATGTCCTCGACTTCGACGCGGGTGTGTCGGTCACCGCGGGCGGAAAGAACACCATCAGCAAGCTGAGCGTCTTTGACAACATCGCCCACGTCGTGCTCACCGGCGGCGTGCCGGACAAGCCGCTGGCCACGCCGTGCAACTTCGGCGACGGCATCACCACCGACAACTCGAACGGCAACACGATCACCGGGAACGAGGTCTTCCACAACGGCCCGTTCTCGGGAATCTCCCTGGTGGACGCCTCGAGCTCGAACATGGTGATCGGCAACCATGTGTTCGCCCAGAGCGTCTCCAACATCATCCCCGGCCCCGCGATCCCCATGGATATGGGGAACAACGGCCCGTGCGGGCCCTTCCAGGCCGGTGCCTCGCCCGTGGGCCGGCCCCACCAGGACATCGGTATCCGCGTCGAGGGCCCCGGAGCCACCAACAATGTGGTCAGCGGCAATCGCTCGGTCGACAACCAGCTCGAGGGCATCTCCATCCACGGCAACGTATGTCCGGACAATCCCGGCGGTGCCCCGGTCGGCTTGCCCAACGCAGGCAACGTGATCAAGGGCAACACCGTCCTGCGCAACGGCTTCAGTGACAAATTGGATGGCATCGGCATCCTGGAGCAAGGCCCGGCGGGCATCGTCTGCGTGGCCTACGACACCACCATCACCGGCAACACCTCCAACGGCAACGCCAGGAACGGCATCTTCGTCGGCGGACGGGGCAGCCATGACAACACGATCACCGACAACACGGTCAAGAACAACGGGCTGGCCGGCATCTTCCTCACCGGACCCGAGAAGACTAAGACGGGAATGACCGTCGGCGCCGTGCACAACACGATGACCGGCAACACGGGCAGCGGCAACGCCGCCGACGACGGCGCTGACGGAACCCCCGGCTGCGCCGACAACACCTGGGCGACCAACACGTTCAGCTTCGTGAACCAGGCCTGCGTCGACGCCAGCGCCACGGTGCAACCACTACCTACTAGTAGCCCCTGACGCAGCCCTGCCCCTGGGCGGAGGCTGCGTCAGCCCTTCCCCCCGAGAACCCCCGGTACCGAAGGAACGGTGCCGGGGGTTCTCCGGCGGGAGCCACTTACGCCAACGCCGATAGGCGCAGGCCGGGCTCGCACGTCACCGCCGCGAGCAGCGCCGGCAAGCCGTCCGCCAGCCGCTCGATCGTCTCGCCATCATAGAAATCGGGCTTGTAGCTGAACTGACCCCACAAGTGGCTCCCGTCGTCGAGGAACGCGACCTGGAGCGGGTGCAGGTGGCCGCGGAAGAACAGCTCGTCGGGTCCCTTGTCGGACCCCGGACGCTCGACGACCCCGGTGCCGGGCGCCCACTCGTCGTGGGCGGTGTGAAAGTACTGGAGCTCCACCGGCACCGCCGCCAGCAGCCCCGGGCCGGGCTTGGGGAAGTCGGGGAGCACCGCCTGGCGAATGCGCATGAAGGGTAGGTCCTGGTGCTCGAGCAGCCCGATCACGCTCTCCCGCGTGCGATTCACCACCTCCTCGAACGCCGGGTCGTGGTCCAGCAGGGTGCGGATCCGCCCGACGCCGTGAAAGCACCCGACCAGCCCGTCCACCTCGGCGCGCTGACGGCCGCTCAGCGTCGTGCTCAGCACGATGTCGGTGTGTCCGCCGGCACGGCTGAACAGAGCCTGCACGGCGGCGACGGTGACGACGAACGCAGTGCTGCGGGTGCTCCGCGCCAGCCGCTGCATGGCTCGATAGGTGTCCTCGGGCACGGTTACAGGAAAGGCTTGTATCCGCCGGCTCGGCCGCTGGGGAACGCGATCGAGCGGCACCGCCGGCCCCCAGGGCATCCCGCCCAGCTTCTGCTTCCAGTAGGCGAGCTGGGCGGCGAGGCGCTCCTCGGTCAGCCAGCCGCGCTGCCACAGGGCGAAATCCGGATACTGCACGGCGAGCGGGCGCAGCGCCGGCGTCCCCCCGGCGACGAGCGCATCATAGGCGGCGCTCATCTCGCTCAGGAAGACGTAGGCCGAGGTCCCGTCGCAGACGAGGTGGTCAAACGTGACCGCCACGATGCTCCGATCCGGCTCGAGCCGGTAGAGGCAGGCCCGCAGCAGCGGCGTCTCCGCGAGGTCAAACGGCTCCGCATCCTGCGCGCCGAGCCGGCGATGGAGCTCCGCCCCTCGATCCTCGACCCCAAGAGGGCTCAGGTCAGAGCACGCGAGCTCGATCGGAAGCGAGGGCGCCACCGACTGGTACGGCCCGGCCGCGCCGGTGTGGAAGCTGGTCCGCAAGGCCTCGTGGCGTGCGAGGACGTGCGCCAGAGCACGGCGCAGCGCGTCCGGGTCAACGGGACCGGTGAAGCGGTGCTGGGCGGTGACGTTGAACAGACCGGGAGGATCGGCGGTGGTCTCCAGGCGCCACATCTGCTCCTGCGAGAGGGTGAGCGGGATCTGCTCGTCTGGGCGGCGCGGTCGCGCCACGAGCGGCGGGGCCTCGTCGGGGGCACCACGTGCGGTGATCTCCTCCGCCTTGTGTGCGGCCTGCACCTCGGCCGCCAAGGCGGCGACGGTCGGGGCCTCGAACAGGCTGCGCACGCTGATCGGCACGCCGAGCTCCTGACGAACCGCCGAGACCAGTTGCACGCCTTGCAGCGAATGGCCTCCGAGATCGAAGAAGTCCTCCTCGAGGCCGATCTCAGCCATGCCCAGGACCCGGGCGAAGATCGTGGCCAGCGCCCGCTCGGTCGGTGTACGACCCGCTGTCGCTGCGCGGCCCGCGAGCCGACTCCGTGCGTCGCCGGGGGGTGGGAGGCTCTCGCGGGCGAGCTTGCCGTTCGGGGTCCGGGGGAGGGCGTCGATCGCGGCGAACGCGCTGGGCACCATGTACCGCGGGAGATGCTCGGAGACGAAGGCGCGCAACTGACGCGGTGTGGGCGTCGCGTCGCTCCCGGACACGACGTAGGCGACCAACCGCTTGTCGCCAGGCTCGTCCTCGCGGCTCACGACCGCCACCTCGGCCACGGCCGGATGCCGCGCTAGCACACTCTCGACCTCGCCACACTCGATCCTGAACCCACGCACCTTGACCTGCTCGTCCGCGCGGCCGACAAAGGCGAGATTGCCGTCGGGCAGCAGCCGCGCGAGGTCGCCCGTGCGGTAGAGCCGCGCCCCGGGATGGTCGTCCGAGGTGTCGGGGACGAACCGTTCCGCCGTGAGGTCCGGGCGGTTGAGGTATCCCCGCGAGACGCCGACCCCGCCGATCAGCAGCTCCCCGACCCCCCCGTCAGCGGCGTCGCCGCCGTCATCCAGGAGATGCACGGTTGTGTTGGCCAGGGGCCGGCCGATCGGAGGGTCCCGGACCTCCGGCGATCGGCCGCCGGAGGGAGGCTCGTAGAAGGTCGCGAGCACGCTCGCCTCGGCGGGCCCGTAGGCGTTCAACCAGCGGACCCGGTCACCCCCCACACCCAGCCAGGTCTCGTACGCCGAGCCGAGCGCCTTTTCACCACCGACGATGACCAGCCGGACGCACGCGGGGACCCGCTCGCCGAGGCTCTGGAGATCGCGCACCCATTCGTGCCAGTAGGCGGTGGGCAGGTTGAGCACGGTTATCCGCATGTGCGCCAACCACCGAAGCCACTCCGGCCCGAGGATCGGCACGTCGTCGGGCGCGAGCACCAGGGTCGCCCCCGTCTCCCAGGTCGGGAAGATCTCCTCGACGCTCACGTCGAACCCGATCGAACAGAACTGGACCACGCGGTCACCGGGAGCCAGACCGTAGAGGCGCGCGACCGCGAGGTTGTGGTTGACGAGCCCCCGATGGGTGAGCATCACCCCCTTGGGCTCGCCGGTCGTACCCGACGTGTAGATCAGGTATGCGAGATCTCCCGGACGGACGCTTCGCGGCAGCCGCGAGGACGGGCGGCGCGCCAACTCTGGCCCGTCACGTTCGAGCAGGATCACTTGGCCGCCGGAGCGAGAAGTGCCGTTCGTCCACGAACCGGGTAGCCCGGCGGCCACACGCTCGCCGGTCAGCAGAACCGGTGGACTGGCATCGTCGAGCATCTGGGCCAACCGCAGGGGCGGCTGGGCCGGATCGAGCGGCAGGCAGGCGCCCCCTGCCTTGAGGATCGCCAGCAGGCCGACCGTAAGCGCGGTGGAGCGCTCCAGCAGGATCGCCGCCGGCACGTTGGGCCCCACGCCGGCATCCTGTAGCGCGCTGGCCAGGCGGTTGGCGCGCGCGTCGAGCTCCGCGTAGGTGAGTGCCTCGTCCCGGTCGAGCAGAGCGAGCGCGCCCGGCGTTCGGTCGACCTGTGCCTCGACCAGGTCGGCCAGCGTCGCGTCCGACGGGAACGCCATGACCGGCCCGCGTACGACTGTCA
>JBPCPO010000057.1:0-7416 GCA_050999075.1 Solirubrobacteraceae bacterium | reverse complement strand
CCCATCAGGCCCCATCTTGCGGCCCCTGGTCGGTGATGGCGGCCCTCCGGCCATCCGGCCGAGCACACCTCCGGCGGCTCGCCGTCGGGCCACCGTCGGGGTCTTCTCGCTTGAGGCCGCAGAGTTTGCTCGGGCAGGACCGCTTGAGGGACCCAACTGGTCGAGCAGACGCGATATCCGGCGGAGTCGTCCGCGGCAGCCGGGGTAGCATCAGAACTTATGTCCGCCCTGGCCGAGCCGTACACGATTCCGCAGGAGCACATCGACTTGCGCGACACCATCCGGCGGATCGCCCGGGAGCGGATCGCCCCCAGGGCGGCCGAGATCGACGCTGGGGCCCAATACCCCCACGACCTCCGCGCGCTGCTCTCCGAGCAGGACATTCTCGGGCTGCCGTTCGACACCGAGTACGGGGGCACGGGGACGGGCACGCTGATGCTCAACGTCGCGGTTGAGGAGATCGCCAAGGCGTGTGCGTCAACGGCGCTGATCCTGATGGTGCAGGAGCTCGGGACGCTGCCGATCAGACTGTTCGGCAGCGACGAGCTCAAGCAGCGCTGGTTGCCGCGCTGCGCCAGCGGCGAGCTCTCGCCGGCGTTCGCGCTCTCGGAGCCCGAGGCGGGCTCAGACCCGGGAGGGATGCTGACCCGCGCCGTCAGGGACGGCGAGGAGTGGGTGATCGACGGCAGCAAGAACTGGATCACGAACCTGGGGATCGCCGACTTCTACATCGTGTTCGCCGTCACCGACCGCGATGCCGGTCACGCGCGAGGCGTCACCGCCTTCGTGGTCGAGGCTGACCGACCCGGGTTCAGCGTCGGCAAGGTCGAGCACAAGCTCGGGATCCGCGGCTCGCCGACTGGTCAGCCGATCCTGGACGGCGTGCGCGTTCCGCAGGGCAACGTCGTCGGCGAGGTGAACCAGGGCTTCAGGGTGGCGATGGCGACGCTCGACCGCTCACGGCTCGGGGTCGCCGCCCAGGCGCTCGGGATCGCCCAGGGAGCCACCGACTATGCCGCCGCCTATGCGCGGGAGCGCCGGCAGTTCGACCGGCCGATCAACTCGTTTCAGGCCATCCAGTTCAAGCTCGCCGACATGGAGACCCAATGCGCGGCCGGGCGCGAGCTCCTCTACCAGGCCTGCGCCAAGGTCGACCGTGGCGATCCCGACCTCGGTAAGTACTCCGCCATGGCGAAGCTGTTCTGCTCGGATGTCGCGATGGCGGTCACCGTCGAAGCGGTGCAGGTGCTCGGTGGCTACGGCTACGTCACGGACTATCCCGTCGAGCGCATGCTCCGCGACGCGAAGATCACTCAGATCTACGAGGGCACCAACGAGATCCAACGACTCGTAATCGCCCGCACCCTCCTTTAGCCCAAGTGCCCGGATCTCCCCCCACCCTGCGCCGCATCCTGGTTTCGGCGCTGGCGGCGCTCACCGTCGGCGTCGGAGCCGTGAGCCTGCTCGCGGGCTTCAGCAGCTCGTTTCTGATCCGGCTGCTCCAGGGGCTCGCGGTGTTCGGAGCCGGCGCGGTGATCATCGGTGGCGCGGTGCTGTTGACGATGATCCGGATGGCGGGCTGGCGCGATCCCGAGTCAGAGGAGGACTTCGAGGCGCTGGTGGCCAGAACCGAGCAATTGGCCGCGCGGGACTCATGGGGGGACTCCGAGGAGTACGAGGGCGACCTCGAGGACGACGACGACCTGTTGGACCCTCACGACGATGAGGACTTTCGGGCGCTGGTGCGAGCGGCCGTGGACGATCTACCGCTCGAGTTCCACCGTGCGCTCGAGCACGTCGCGATCGTGATCTCCGACGGCGGGCGCCGTCGCCGCGCGTACGGCCTCTACCAGGGTGACACGGTCGCGCGGGACTTCTTCCACGACCGGATCGTGATCTTCCGCGATACGCTGCTGCGCGACTTCGGGCATGACCCCGAGCTGCTCAAGGCGCAGGTGACCCGAACCGTACGCCACGAGCTCGCCCACCACCTGGGGTGGGACGAGAAGGGCGTGCGCGGGATGGGGTTGTGACTGGTATGGGCCGACGAGCCACGGGTCAGGCGAACGCGCGACGACGTTCAGCGCGGACGCGTGCCAGGGCCGTGCCGGCAGCCATCAACGGCAACGCTGCGAGGACCAGGATGCACGGCTGGTGCGAGAGGACGGGCAGGTTGAGCGTCAAGCCGGTCGAGGCAGACCTTCCGACGACGATGCTTGCCGCGGCGATCAGAGCGAGGGTCAGCAGGGCGAGGAGGATCCAGGCCCGGGGGTCCGTACGGCGATCTGCCGGCCGAGCAGGTGGTCGATGCGGTCGGGAGCGATACCGAGGCCGGGATGCGTGGTCAGCCCGAAGGCCAGGAGGGCGGAGGCGAGCGGTGCGCGATCTCCGTCACTGGCGCGGACCGCGGCGCCGTCAGCACGCAGTTCGGCGAGCTCGGCGTAGCGCTCGACGAGCGTGCGCAGTACCGGCAGGAAGAACAGAGCGTGGCCGAGCACCCGTGCCGATGCGATGCGCACGGGATCGCGACGTTCTCGATGCTCGTTTTCGTGCGCGATCACGGCTTGAAGCTCCGCGGGCCGCAGAGCATCGACGGTCGCAGTGGAGACGTAGACGCGGGGGCGCCAGTAGCCGGCGCAGAAGGCCTGCGGACGATCGTGGTCAAAGACGGTGATCTGGTCCTGCGCGGACAGCCAGCCGCGAACGGAAAGCTCGGAGAGGAAGCGCCGCTGGGTGCGGATCAGGCGTAGGGCGGCGGTGAAGGCGCGGATGATCACCACCACGCCGGAGCACGCGAGCAGGAGGATCACCGCGCCGGCGACGTTGACGCGGGGGTAGGTCAGGCGCAGACCCAGGGCGACGAGATGATCGCCGGCGGTCGGCCCGACGCGGATGGATCGATACGCGCTGATCAGCGCCTGCACGGTGGCGAGCAACCCGAGGCCCGCGACCGCGGCGGTGACCGCGTAGAGCCAGCGTGCCGGTGGACGCTCAGCGCTGGCCGGCAAGACGTTGAAGCTCCCGCAGGCGCTTCGGGTCGAGCTGCGACATCTCGCGGGCGAAGTGCGTGAGTGCGAGGTCGCCGAACTGATCCACCAACGCCTTGACTTCGCTGCTCGCACGAGCTTCCAGGAACTCTTCGCGCGAGAGCACGGGTCGGTAGAAGTCGGTCTTGCCGTCACGGCGGCGATCGAGCACGCCCTTGCTGTGCAGCCGGGCCATCACAGTCATGAACGTGGTGTAGGCGCGCGGCTTCGCGCCCCGGTTCAGCGCCTCCATAACCGCCCGGACCGTAGTCTCGCCACTCGTCCACAGCTCCTGCATGACCTCGGACTCGAGCTCGTGCAGCGCCGGTGGAGCGAAGTGATGCTTAGCCATACAGCGACAGGATACCAGACCTACGATGCTTCGTAGGGGATGCGTTGGCTATGGATCGGCGCGCGGTGGCGGCTTCTGGTCAGGCCTCGGCCAGAACTTCCACGCTGACCCCGCGGCCCTCCCGGCCCCGCAACCACCACACCGCCGATGCGAAAGACCCGATGAGCCACAGCCCGCCGCCAGGGCGAGAAACGCACTCCACGTGCCGAATGACGAGGCGGTTTCGGAGAGCACCACGACGCCGATGATCGCGCCGATGCGCCCGAACGCGACGCAGACCCCGACTGCGGTCGCTCGGAGATGGGTCGGGAAGAACTCCGAGAAGGTGGGATAGGCGCCCATCCACGCCGCCCGAGGCGAAGAACACGGCGACGGTCAGCGTGACGAGGGTCAGGGACGCCGAGTGCTGCGCCGCGGCGGCGGCCAGCCCGAGCGCACTCGCCGACGCGGCGGGGTAGGAAGCGAACACAGTCGGTTTGCGTCTCCAGTGGTCGAGCAGCCACGCCACGCTCGCCCCGCCGCCGAGCGCGCCGACGTTGGCAGATCGTCCAGTACCAGTCGGTCGTCTGCGTCGCGGAGAGGTGAAAGTCGTGGCCGATCGGGCCGAACACGCTGCCGATGATCTGGATCTCGAACGAGTCAAGCGCCCAGCCGATCGCCAGTGCGAGCACGATCCGGGTATGCAGAGGACGCCATCCCGTTGCGTCGAGGCGACCGGCCACGCTAAGACCCCTTGCTTCGAGGTTGGCGCCGCTGGGCGTTTCGTCCCGGATCCTAAGCGACCAGGGGCGAGCTCGATGCGGGGGTGCTCACCCCCCGGGGCGCTGCGCCAGCCGTAGCGACGGTCGGCTCCATGGCCTTCGCGGCCTGGCGCGCACAGGTCACGACGAGAACCCCGGCGATGACGATCGTTGCGGCGGCCGCGAACGCCCCGCCGGCAGCGACGGCTGGCAGCTTACCGATGATGACCGATTTTTCGCCGTAGATGAACGCGATGACGCCGATCACATACAGGGCCTTGCGCGCAAGCGCTACGGCCGTCCGGTGGTCCCCGTCAGGGACCGCGAGCTTGAAGGCGCCACGGACGACGACGAGGAACAGGGCGGCGGCGATCCATAGCGTCAGCCCGCTGGCGTTGCCCTGCATGCCGACCTGATATCCGCTGGCGCCGAGATTCAGGTTGGTGACGCTCCCGAGGATCATCACGCCCAGCCCGACGACCAGCAATCCTTCGACCGCGACGGCCCGCAGCAGCTGGCCGCGGCGGCCGATCGCCTTCAGCCCTCCCCGCAGGAAGATGAGCGTCAGCATTCCGGGGATCGTGATCCCCAGGAAGCTCGTCCAGTTCCACTTGGGCGGCATCACCGCGGGATTGGCGGTCTGGCTGATGCCGATCGCCACGACGATCGTGCCGACGATCAGGATCACGCTGTCACGGATCACCGACGCCCAGTGAATACCGGTCGGCTTCTCGGACGACGCCGGCGCGGGCAGCGCCAGCGAGATCGCCCCGACGACCAGGCCGACGATCACGGCGATGAACTGCGCCAGGCCGGCGTCGTGGCCGACGGCGCCGTGATGGAAGGGTGGCATCGCCTCGCCCAGGTAGACGATGGTCGCCGCGAGCGCGGTCTCCCCCGCGGCCAGATGCAAGCCGGTCGAGCGCTTGCCGGCCAGCGCCGCCCAGAGGAACAGCCCGCCCGGCGCGAGCACCGCGGCGCCCAGCACGCACTCGAAGATCTGTCGCCCCACGCCCAGCGAGCCGGAGAACGCCAGCACGATCATGGCCGCGCCGACCGCGGCGAGCGTAGCGCCGATCGGTACCTGCAGCCGCCAGAGCACCGCGGATCCGTACCGGTTGGGCGCTGCGGAGATGGATTGCTGCTCGCGTGCCACGGTGTGGCCTCCCTAGGTTGAAGAGGGACGGACGCCCCTCTTACGACGCACGGTAGTACACGACGACGCCGATAGCAACTAACCTCTATAGTAGATCGTATGGACGACCTCGAACCGTCGTCGGACGGACGCTCAGGCAACGGCGCCCTTCGCCATCAGACCGTGCCGACGCTGGGGACCGAAACCTTTGACGTGGTGTGCATCGGGGGCGGGACCGCCGGAATGACCGCCGCGCGGATCGCGCGGGGGCGCGGACGCAGCGTCGCCCTGATCGAGTCCGAAGCCGGCCTGGGCGGTGACTGCACCTACTGGGGATGCGTGCCGTCCAAGACGCTGATCTCCATCGCCGGCCTGGCTGCGCAAAATCAGCGGCACGCTGGGCTTGGCTTCGTCGCCGCGCCTCCGGACTTCGCGCGGGTGATGGCCCACCAGCGGGGCATTGTCGCCGCGGCGGCCCACCGCGAACGCGCGCAACTCTTCGAGCGCGACGGCATCTCCGTGATCTCCGGCCCAGCGCGGCTGGAGTCGGCGCAGGTCGTGCGTGTCGGCGAACGCGTCCTGGGCGCCGGGAGGGTGGTGATCGCCACCGGAACCGACCCGGTCCTCCCGCCCATTCCGGGCCTCGAGCAGACACCGCATCTCACCAACCGCACGATCTTTGCCCTGACCCAGCTTCCCGAGCGTCTCCTGGTGCTCGGCGGCGGTCCGATCGGACTCGAGCTCGGCCAAGCCATGGCCCGTCTGGGCAGCCAGGTCACCATCCTCGAGGCCGCCGACACGCTGCTCACCAACGACGAGCCCGACGCCGGACGCGTGCTCGAAGACGCCCTGCGCGGCGAGGGGATCGATGTCCAGCTCGGAGCCACAACCGACCGCGTACGGGCCCGCGGGGAAGAAGTCTCGGTGTCGGTCACCAGCGGCGACCAGCAGCGCGAGCTCGTTGCCGACGCGCTGTTGGTCGCCGTCGGACGAGCGCCGCGCACCAGCGGTCTGAACCTCGAGGCGCTGGGCGTGAAGACAGACGCCCGTGGCTTCATCGAGGTCGACCGCCGGATGCGGGCCAGCCAGACGCACCTCTACGCCGCCGGCGACGTAACCGGGGGGCTGCAATTCACCCACGTCGCCGCCTACGAAGGCCAGATCGCCGGTGCCAACGCCAGTGGAGGGCGAAAGAAGGCCAGCTATCGCGTGATTCCGTGGGTCACCTTCACCGATCCCGAAGTCGCCCACGTCGGACTCACCGAGGCGCAAGCCCGCGATCGACACGGCGGTCAGGTCCGGGTGGCCACGTACCCCATGCGCCTGGTGGATCGCGCCGCGATCACCGGTCGCCCGGAAGGGTTCATCAAACTGATCACCCGACAACGCGGACGCATCGGACGCGCCACCGGCGGCACGCTGCTCGCCGCCCAGATCGTCGGCGCGCATGCGGGCGAGCTGATTCACGAAGCCGTCATCTCGATGCAAGCTCGAACCTTCACCGGACGGCTGGCCCAAGCCGTACACGCCTATCCATCGATGTCGGTAGGAATCCAACAGGCCAGCGCACAACTGTTCGCCGACGGTCGCTTACTGGCCCCGGTCGGTGACGAAGCCGCTCCGGACCAAACCACACCCAAGGCCTCCACTGCGGGGTTCGGCATCAGCGCGCAGCCAGAGGCGGAGTAACGCCGGGGGCTGAGCAGCGCCTGGCACCTCGGGCGGGCGCTCGGCTCCGAAGGCGAGCAGCCGCAGAATTCAGGATGACGCCGGGATGCCATGCCCGGGGAGGGCATGGCATCCCGATCAATTGTCATCGGGGGTGGGTTCGCCGACTGGGTCGGGCGCAGTTGGCGGCGACCGAGGGTCCGGCGGGGGTGCGGTAGATCACGTCGCTTGAGTCGATCGCGCCGGGGCCGGGGTAGTCGATCTTCTTGCCGCCCCCGACCGTCGATGATCCCCTTCTCGCGCAGCGCGTTGTAGAACTCTGCGACCGTCCCGTACAGCGCCGGCTGGAAGGCCTGATCGTTGGCCGGGCGGATGCCGAGGTTGCGGTTGGCCAATAGCCGGTGCTCTGCCTCCTCGGCGGCGAACTGGAAGTTCTGCTTGATCAGATCGGGCCGGCGCGCGTGGGTGAACGTCCGAAACGAGGCCATGACCGAG
>JBPCPO010000042.1:0-19311 GCA_050999075.1 Solirubrobacteraceae bacterium | reverse complement strand
GTGCAGGATCCCGAAGCACAGCACGACGTCAAAGCGCTCCTTGAGGTCACGTACCGCGAAGCCGTCCATCCGGTGATACTCGACCTGCGAGTCCGTCAGCTGCGCGATCGCGTGAAAGCCGGCCGCCGGCGCGAGCTCGACGCCGAAGCGCGCGCCGACCCACTCGACGTACTGCTCGTTGTCGACCGCCACGACGCGCGATGCGCCGCGACGCTCGGCGAGGAAGCTGTAGAAGCCGTCAAACGCGCCGACGTCGAGCACACTGCGCCCGGCGAAGCGCTCGGGATCAAGGACCGCGAGACGGTAGCCATGGTCGCGCGCGATCCCCGGCGTGTAGACGCCCGGGGCCAGCGCGAACGTGTGAAACCACAGCGGCACGCAGTCTCGAACGCGCGCGGCGTCCTCGATCGATGCATCGATCGCGTACGCGTCGGCGACGAGTTGCTCCGCGGCAGATGTCTCGGGGATCAGCTCGAGCGCCGCTACGGTGATGGACATAGGCAAGAGCCTTCCGTCTGGAGAGGAAGCCATCGGGGAACGGCGCGCAAGACGACGCGGCATGGCATACGCCCGCGAAGCCCGAGAGCATCGTAGGGCCTGGGCCTCGGGGTGACGTGGCCAGGCGGGCGGCAACCGACGCGAAGTTGATTGCGTCCCCGCGCTTGTCAAGCTCGCGCATCGCGCGCCGAACGCGGTTCGCGGCGGACAGGCTGCGCTCGATTGCGGTCGAATAACACCGAGGATCTATGCGCAGGCATCGTCGTTGTGATGTCTTGCTGCTTCAGCGATAGGCCCAGAGGTGTGCGCACGACTCTCACCCTTGACGACGATGTCGCGGCCGCGATCTCACGGCGACGCGCCGAACGCGGCACCGGACTGCGCGACGAGGTCAACGATCTCCTACGCGCCGGTCTCAGCGCTTCGAGCCTGCCCGGAGACCCATCGGGGGACGACTACAGATTGCCGACGTTCGATCCAGGACGCGCGCTGGTCAGCGATCCTCGGGCACTGAAGGATCTACTCGACGAGGAGGACGTAGAGCGAGGATTACCTCGGGCTTCGGGTTGATTCTCGTCGACGTCAACGTCCTCGTTGACGCCGCGATGACCGCGGCACGCGATCATGACCCCGCGCGGGAATGGCTGCAAGACCGCTCCGGGACACCGCCCGCGTCGGATTGCCGTGGGCATCGATCACCGGCTTCGTCCGCGTGGTCGCGCAACCACGGGCCTGGGAGCGACCGATGCCTGTCGATGCGGCGCTCGCCGTGGCGCGCTCGTGGCTCTCGCGACCGTGCGCCTGGATCCCCCAGTCGGGACCGCGGCATCTCGAGATCCTCGACTGCCGGGGGCGGCCGCCGACGTCGCGCCGATCACGGTGTGAGCATTTGCTCTTCGCCCTGAGCCAGCTCCTTCGCCCGCTCCAGCACCCCGTCCATCATTCCCTCGGTCAGGCGCCCAGTGAAGGTGTTCTGCTGGCTCGGGTGATAGCAGCCGAGCAGCGTCCAGCGCTCGATCGGAACGCTGGCGCCGTGGCCGAACCGCGGTCGCGGGCGCGGCAACGTGACTCCAAGCGAACGAATGGTTCGCAATGCGGCGTCCCAGGCAAAGCCGCCGAGGCACACGATCACGCGCACGTCGCTCAGCAGCGACAACTCGCGCTCCAGGTAGGGCCGGCACGTGTCACGCTCAACGGGTAGCGGCCGATTCGCCGGAGGCGGGCAGCGCACCGGCGCGGTCACGTAGCAGCCCCTCAGCGCCAGGCCGTCATCACGCGATACCGATGTCGGCTGATTTGCGAATCCCGCGCCCCATAGCGCGGCGAACAGCCAGTCCCCTGAGCGTTCGCCGGTGAAGATGCGCCCCGTCCGGTTGCCGCCGTGAGCGGCGGGGGCGAGACCCAGCACCAGCACGCGCGCGGCGGGATCGCCGAGACCCGGCAGCGGGCTCCCCCAATACGACTCGGTGGCATAGGCGGCGCGCTTGACCCGGGCGACCTCCTCACGCCACGCGACCAGCCGCGGACAGCGCCGGCAGGAGATCACCTCCCGCGCGAGGGTGTCAAGTCCCCGGTCGCGCTCGTCCATCAGCTCCCGAGCGCGCGCCCGTAGTGGCGCTCGTAGTACTCGCGGTAGGTACCCGAGCGGATCGGCTCCCACCACCAGCAGTTGGCGCGGTACCAGTCGACGGTCTGCCGCAAGCCCGCCTCGAAGCGGGTCTGCGCCTCCCAGCCGAGCGCCTGGAGCTTGGCGCAGGAGAGCGAGTAGCGGCGATCGTGGCCGGGACGGTCGATGACATGCTCGATCAGCGACGGATCGGCCGCGGTCAGCTCCAGGATCCGCGCCACCACGGTGAGGTTGTCGCACTCGTCCGGACCGCCGCAGGTGTATGCCTCCCCCGGCACGCCATCTGCGAGCACCCGGCCGATCCCGCGGCCGAAGTCCTCCACGTAGAGCCAGTTGCGCACCTGACGACCGTCCCCGTAGACCGGCAGTCGATCGCCGGAGAGCGCGTTCAGGATCATCAGCGGAATGAGCTTCTCGGGATACTGGTAGGGGCCATAGTTGTTGGAACCCCGGCAGATCACGGTCTCGAGGCCGTAGGTGTGGAAGTAGCTCGAGACGAGCAGATCGGCGCCCGTTTTGGTGGCGCTGTAGGGACTCGAGGGTCGCAGCGGTGAGTCCTCGGTGAACGAGCCGCTGGCGATCGAGCCGTAGACCTCGTCGGTGGACACCTGGACGTAGCGCATGCCCCGCTCGCGCGCGGCCTCGAGCAGGACGTGGGTGCCCTGCATGTTGGTGACGATGAAGCTCTCGGGCTCGGAGATCGAGCGGTCGACGTGGGTCTCGGCGGCGAAGTTGACGATCGCGTCGCAGTCCGCGACGGCACCGGCGACAGCAGTCGGATCCTCGATCGCGCCGTGCACGAAGCGGATGTCGTCAAGCACGTCGTGCAGGTTCTCCCGCCGTCCCGCGTAGGTCAGCTTGTCGAGCACGGTGACCTCGTCGCCATGCTCGTGCAGGCGCAGGCGCACGAACGTGGAGCCGATGAAGCCCGCCCCTCCGCAGACGAGCAGCCTCACTGCCGGCCCACCCCTCCGACGCCGACGAGGACCAGCCCCATCAGGCGGCCACGCGGGCAGCTAGGAACTCCGCCAGCCCCTCGCGCCAGTGGGGCAGCGCAGGCGTCTGCGACCCGCGCTCGGTGCCCAGGACGCTATAGGCCGGGCGCGGCGCGGGCAGACCAAGGTCGTCCGTGCATCCCGGCTTCACCGCACAGGTGAGACCCGAGCGAGTCACGATCTCCGTGGCGAGCTCGTACCAGGAGCACTGTCCGGCGGCGGTAACGTGCACCACCCCGGTCATCCGCGGTCCGCAGGCCAACTCCACCAGCGCCCGCGCGAGGTGTCCGGTGAAGGTCGGGCAGCCGACCTGATCGTCGACCACCCTCAGCTCCTCGCGCTCGGCGGCGAGGCGGAGGATGGTGGCGGGAAAGCAGGAACCGCCGCCGCCGAACAGCCACGAGGTGCGCACGATCGCGTGAGCGCCGGGCGCCGCGTTGGCCACCGCGCGCTCGCCCTCGAGCTTGGAGCGGCCGTACGCCGAGATCGGGGCCACGCGATCAGACTCGAGGTACGGCTCGCGCTTGGCGCCGTCGAACACGTAGTCGGTGGAGACGTGGATGGTGTGCGCTCCGGATGCGGCGGCCGCCTGGGCCAGGTTCCCCGCGCCGCGACCGTTGACCGCGAGCGCCGCTTCAGGGTTCGCCTCGGCGCCGTCGACGTCGGTCCACGCGGCACAGTTGACGACGATTTCCGGCCGGGCTGCGCTGAGCATGCGGTCTGTCGCCGCCGTGTCGGTGATGTCGAGCTCGGATCGCGACAGGGCGAGGACCTCGTGACCCGCAGCCTCCGCGGCCATTTGCAGATCCAAGCCCAGCATCCCGCCGGCGCCGGTGATCAAGACGCGCACCTCGCGAAGAGTAGATCGAAGTTCACCGGCGCGCCCCATTCAGGTGTCAGTTGGGTGCTACCGTTCGCACATGGGCGAACGTACGCAGTACGCACCCGGGACCTTCTCGTGGACTGATCTGACCACCACCGACCAGGACGGCGCCAAGCGCTTCTACGGCGAGCTGTTCGGCTGGGAGGCGACCGACAACCCGATCGGCGATGGCGCCGTCTACTCGATGATGAAGCTCGGGGGCAAGGACGTGTGCGCCATCTCACCCCAGCCCCAGCAGCAGCGCGATGCCGGCGTGCCTCCGGTCTGGAATTCGTACATCACCGTCGACAGCGCCGACCAGGCGCTTGAACGCGCGCAGCAGCTCGGAGCCAAGGTGCACGCGCCCGCGTTCGACGTGATGGAGGCCGGGCGGATGGGCGTCGTGCAGGATCCCGGAGGAGCGTTCTTCCTCGTCTGGGAGCCTAAGCAGCACATCGGGGCTGCCCTCGTGAATGGTGCGGGGGCGCTCTCCTGGAATGAGCTGGCCTCCCCCGATCTCGACGGTGCCAACAGCTTCTACACCGACCTGTTCGGCTGGACGATCGAGCCGTTTCTGGACAGTCCGATGCCGTACCTGCTGATCAAGAACGGGGAGCAGGGCAACGGCGGCATACGGACGGTGATGCCACCGGGCACCCCGTCCCATTGGCTGGTGTACTTCGGCACCGACGACCTCGAGCAGTCATTGGCACGAGCGCAGCAGCTCGGCGCCACCAAGCTCGTGGGGCCAATGTCGATCGGCCCCGGTGAAGCGGCGGTCGTCCGGGATCCGCATGGCGCCGTGTTTGCGCTGTACGCCGGACGCTTCGCGCCGTAGAGGCTCGGATCGGTACCGGGGAGCTGTCTCCGGGTCGGTACCCGAGCCGGACGGTCGTTCATACTCCGCGATCGTGCGTGGCGTCGGCCTGAGTGCATTGGCGGTTCTCGCTCTCGTCGGCGCGGGCTGCGGCCGGAGCCAGAGCGGCCCGGGCGCGGCAGGGAGTCCGGGCGCGGCGGGGAGTGCGGGGCAGGTCGCCGGAGCGCCGCCCATAGGCGCGCCCGTGCTGCGCGCCCATCCGCAGGCGGTCGATCCGGTCGTCGGTGCCGCGGCTGCGACCACGGGCTCTGACACTCCGGCGCAGGTCAGCGTCGGAGCCCCGACCGGCGGGGCGCTGGCGCAGCCCATCTCCGATGCGCAGATTCGAAAGGAGCTCGCGGCCAGCGGCTTGTCGGCCAATGCCGCCCAGGCGACGCTCACGCCGGAAGGCCTCGCCGTCGCCCCGGTCGACGCGCCCGCGATCGTCCAGGAGGTGATCGATGCCGGCAACGAGATCGCCCATCTGCCCTACCGCTTCGGCGGCGGCCACGGCACGTTCGAGGACACCGCCTATGACTGCTCGGGGTCGATCAGCTTCGTGTTCGCCGCCGCCCACCTGCTGAGCAGCACCATGACATCAGGAGACCTGGAGAGCTGGGGAGCGCCTGGTCGGGGTAAGTGGATCACCGTGTTCGCCAACCAGGGGCACACGTTCATGTACATCGCCGGTCTGCGCTTCGACACGGTGGCCTACGCGGAGACCGGCTCGCGCTGGTCCAACCGCTCGGCGACCGAGGGCGATCAGTTCGTCATCAGGCATCCGCCGGGCCTGTGAGGCCCGGCTGCCGGCGTCTGGGGTCGAGCCGGGCTGCCGTCCGGGGGCCGGTCTATCTTCGTGGAGCCATGAGTGTCCGGCAATTTGCAGACGGATGCGATGTCGCGCAGGCGCTGCTGGTGCGAGATCTTGAGTTGCGCACCCGCCGCGACGGAGTGCAGTACCTGAAGCTTATGGTCGGGGACCGGACGGGAAGCGTGCCGGCCATCGTCTGGGACGAGGTGCTCACCGCGCTTGAGCTGTGCGGGCTGGGGGAGATCGTCCACCTGAGTGGTCGCTACTGCGTCCATCCCCGTTTCGGGCCCCAGCTCGTCGTGGCGTCGGTGCGCGCGGCGGCGCCGGACGAGTACCGTCGGGACGACCTGGTGGATGGGCCCGTGCGCGCGGCCGAGCAGCTCGAAGCGGATCTGCGTCAACTTCTCGCCACGGTCCAGAATCCACACTTGCGCCGACTGCTGGGCGTCGTCTTCGGTGAGGGCTCGCCGACCTGGCACCACTACCGTGACGCCCCCGCCGCAAAGCACTACCACCAGGCCTATCGTCATGGACTGCTCGAGCACTGCCTGACCGTCGCTCAGGCGGTCGGCGCGATCTCCGCCACCTTCCCCGGCATCGACCGCGACGTGGCCGTGACCGGAGCACTGTTGCACGACATCGGCAAGCTCGAGGCCTATACCACGAACGGCGCCGCGATCTCGATGTCCGACGACGGCCGGCTGCAGGGCGAGATCGCGCTGGGCTACTACCGCATCCGCCGGGCGATCGAGGGCCTGGACGGCTTCCCCGGCGACCTGGAGCAGGCGGTGCTCCATATCATCCTGAGTCACCACGGCCTGCTCGAGCACGGCAGTCCCGTCGTGCCGTGCACGCGGGAGGCGACGCTGGTTCACATGATCGACAACCTGGGCGGGAGACTGGGCAGCTTCGATCGGCTGGAGAAGCAGCTGACCGCCGGTGAGCCGTGGTCGGCATACGACAAAGCGCTCGGTGGTGGCGCATACTTCGGTGAGCGGGCGGAGGAGCAGCGGGAGGCCGCGTAGAGGCCATCAGCGAGCACTGGTCGGCTGAGGCTGGGCAGTGATGAGGGCTACGCCGATATCCCCGGCCGGCTGGTCGGGGAGACCACGAACCCAGGTCAGGTGATCGTGGCGCCACACCACCGATAGGTCCACGAGGTCCCAGCTCGCCAGCATCTCCCGGAGCTGGGCTACCGAATAGATGCGCTGGAAGTCGTCCCGCCGGGAGACCGCCGCGCACGGCACGGTGAGGACCAGGGTTCCGCCCGGCACGAGACGCTTCTGCATGTCGGCGAGGGCCGCTCGGTCGAGGCGTGCGGTGGCGCCGGACTGACCGTAGCCGCCGAGCCCGAAGTGCTCGATCGACGAGAGTGCGACAACCGCATCGAAGCGAAGCGCGTGCGGCAGCTCATCCAGGGCCATGGCGTGCATCGCCAGGGCAGGATGCTCGAGCCGGGATCCGCGCGGATCGACTAGATGCACCTCGTGTCCGAGCGAGGCGAGCGAGAGAGCGATCGTGCTCTCCGCGCCGCCGACGTCGAGAATGCGGGCCGGTGGGGTGAGGCCAGCGAGCGCGGCGAATACGTACGGCTGCTCCACGATGCGCTCGTTGACCAGAAGCACATCGGCTGCGTTCTCGCGGTACCGGACTGGAACCGGTGGATTGAACCACAGGCCGGCGCGCGCAGCTGGACCCTTGTGGCCATCGGCCCACTCGAGGAATCGGGCCGTATCACCAGGGAGGGTGAGCTCCGCTTCGCCCGTTTCGCCCGTTTCGCCCGCGAGGCTGGCCAGCCGTCGGTCGAGCAGAGATTCGCCGAGGGCGCGATTGGCATCTCGCAGCTCCGTTTCGAGGCGATCGAGGCGGTGATGCAGGCTCGGGCGCGTCGGCGTGGCGCCGATACGCTCGTCGAGCGCGTCGAGAATCCACTCGATGCGCCGGTCGAGGATCCTGCGCAGAGGCCAGCCGCACACGCGTCGGGCCGCCAATCTGGCGCGCGAGAAGGCCGCTCTGTCCGCCATGTCACCGATGCAGGCGGCCTACCAGGACGAGCGGGGTGTGGCGGGCGATGACCTCGAAGTCGCGGTCGTGATGGAGAATCTCGGCGCCTTCGCGAATCGCGACGGCGGAGATCATGCAGTCGAGCATGGTGCGGATGGTCTCTCCGGCTCGCCGGCACGCCCGGTAGATGGTCGCGGCGAGGAGATAGTCGTCGGGATCTCTCGCCGGCAACAGCCGGCAGGAGAGCGCCAGGCGCTGAACGCTCCCGAGCTCGGTGCTGCTTCGGGTCCCGGCGACGAGCTCCATGACGACGGCGCCGGTGGTCGCCAGGTCGTCGGAGTCGACGAGGTTGAGCATCCGGACGTCGGTGGAGCTCCCGGTGGCGCGTAGATACTCGATCCAGGCCGACGTATCGGGCAGGATCACGGGAGCCGGGACGGATCGTCACGGAGATCCGAGAGCTCGACCCCGTCGCCCCAGCCGATGCCGTGCAGTTCGAGCATCTCCTCGCGGGTCATGGGATCGCCGACCAGCTTGCGAAGAGCGAAGTTCACCGCTTCGCGCTTGGTGCTCAGCCCGTACGTGGTCATGGTCCTGGTCAGCAGCTCGTCGTCGATGTCAACGTTCGTGCGACTCACGTCCACCATCGTACACCTGTATGTGTAAGACCTCTGTAACCGTGTGCCACGAGTTCGGGTCAAATCTGCGCAAATTGCGCTCACCCAGGACGGATCGGCCGTGCACCCCATGCGGCCGGGACTACAGTTGAAGGTCGATGGCCAAGGACACCGAGAAGCTGATCCGCCAGCTCTCGCTGATCTCCTACCTCATGGCTGAGCGACGTCCCGTGACGGCCCCCGAGATCAGACGGGATGTGGAGGGCTACAGCGTGATGAACGAGGACGCGTTCGCGCGACGCTTCTATGCCGACCGCTCCGAGCTCGAGTCGCTGGGAAT
This sequence comes from Solirubrobacteraceae bacterium, assembly GCA_050999075.1. GTDB lineage: Bacteria > Actinomycetota > Thermoleophilia > Solirubrobacterales > Solirubrobacteraceae > Palsa-465. Next base: position 10,701 of record JBPCPO010000042.1, on the reverse strand, counting down.
CGTGCTGGCGGTGGAGAAGCCGGTCGACGGTCTGGTCGAGCAGGAGAACTACTCGCTGCCGCCGGAGAACTTCCACCTCGCCCCGATCGAGTTCACCGACCAGGAGCTCGCGGCGTTGCAGACGGCACTGCAGCTGCTCGACGGTGAGTTCGCCTACGCCGAGCCCTTACGACTCGCGCTGCAGCAGATCTCGTGGGGTCACCCCAGCCCACTGGGGGCCCCTGAGCAGCACACGGTGGCGTTGGGTATCACGGGTTCCGCCGGAGGGCACGAGATCTCCCAGCGCCTGGCCAAGATCGAGACCGCGATCTTCCGTCGCAAGACCACGGTGTTCGACTACTACACGATCGAGCGAGGGGAGCTCGGCACCCGCCGAATCGATCCCTACCAGCTCCTCTACCAGGGCGGTCAGTTCTACGTCGTCGGTCACTCGCACGAGCGTCGCGCGATCCGCGTCTTCCGCCTCTCCCGGATCCGCGGCAAGGTCGGCTACGCGACCAAGGCCGAGCACGACTTCCAACGGCCGACGGACTTCGATCCTCACGCCTACGCCAACCGCATCCAATGGCAGTTCGGAGAGCCGATCGGGATCGCCGAGATCTGGATCGCGGAACGGATCGCGTGGCAGATCGAACGTCACTTCGGCCGCTACGGGGAGATGCGGGCCGCGGGCGCGGACGGCGCCCAGACGTTCCTCACCCCCTACGCCGACGGCCGACAGCTGATCGCGTGGGTACTCGGCCTCGGGGAGAACGCCCGGATCACCGGGCCGCCCGGACTCAGCGACGAGCTGAGCGAACGGGTCACGCTACTGATAGACCGTCACACCGGTGAGCCGGCCGTCGCGCCGTCGATCTCACGGGAGCCCGCGGGCGGCGAGCCCCGGTGCGAGGAAGAGCCTGAGCACGCGAACGCCGACATCGGCAACGGTCACCATCCCGACGCGGCGATCCGGCCCGAGCGATTCGCCCGCCTGGTCACGCTGGCGAGCATCCTGATCGAGGCCGGCCGCGCCTCACGCCGCCTGAAGTCACACGAGCTGTGCGCGGCGCTGAAGATCTCATCCGAGGAGCTGCGGGAGGACATCTCGGTCTTGAACGTGGTCAACTTCGGTGCCGGAACCTACGTCCTGTACGCCGAGATCGGAGCCGACGGGACGATCGAGGTCGACCCCGAGCCCTACGGCGACTCGTTCGCGCGTCCAGCGCGGCTGCTACCGGTGGAGGCCAAGGCGCTGGTGGCGGCAATCGACCTGATCGGCGAGCACATTCCGCAGGGGTCGCTGTCATCCGTGCGCGAGAAGGTCGTGGCTGCGCTCGGCGAGGATCCCGCGCACGAAGGTCTGCAGGTGGCCTCGCCGGGTGCAGACGACACGGAGATCGCAGCGGTGGTCTCGGTGGCGATCGCCGACCATCGGCTGCTCGCCTTCGAGTACTACAAGGAGAACGAAGACGAGTTCTCGACCCGCTTGGTCGAGCCGTACGCGCTCATCAACGGCCAGGAGGGATGGTATGTGGCCAGCTTCGATCCCTCGCGAGACAGCGTGCGCCACTTCCGCCTGGACCGGTTCAAGTCCGCCACCGCCACCATGCAGCGCTTCGAGCGGCGTCCCGACGTTGATCCCGCTGCCGACGTCGACGGCTGGCCGCGCACCGGCTTGGTTCCCGCCTCGGGTCGGGCGCGGGTGTGGATCTCGCCGCAGCGTGCCCGGTGGGCACGCGAGGAGCGCGCCGTCCTCAGCGAGCGGCAAGATGGATCGGTGATCGTCGAGCTCTCCTTCGCCGGCATCGATTGGCTGGTGCGCGAGGTGCTGAAGGAGGCCGGCGACGCCGTCGTGCTCGAGCCGACGGACGCGCGCACGGCGGTCCGCGACGCCGCCATGGCCATCGCCTCCGCGGCCGACCGGCGCAACAGCGGCGCGGCCAGGAGCACCGCCGTCCCGGCCGGCTCGGTGGCAGCGCCCGCAGCCGCGTCATGCAGCAGCTGAAGGGCCTGATCCTCTCCGGAGGCAAGGGAACCCGCCTGCGGCCGATCACCCACACCAGCGCCAAGCAGTTGGTGCCCGTGGCCAACAAGCCCGTCCTGTTCTACGGCATCGAGGCGATGGCCAAGGCGGGCATCGACGAGGTCGGGATCATCATCGCGCCGGAGACCGGGGAGGAGATCCGCACGGAAGCGGGCGACGGCTCGCGGTTCGGGGTCGCGCTGAGCTACATCGTGCAGGACCAGCCACTCGGACTCGCACACGCCGTCCTCACGGCGCAGCCGTTCCTGGGCGATTCGCCGTTTGTGATGTACCTCGGAGACAACCTTCTGCAGGGCGGGATCGAGGAGCTGGTGGGTGCGTTCCGGGCCGGGGAGCCCGACGCGCTGATCCTGTTGACGCCGGTCCCCGATCCGGAGCACTACGGCGTCGCGGAGCTCGACGGCGGGTCGGTCGTGCAGCTCGTCGAGAAGCCCGCGGAGCCTCGGACCAACCTCGCCCTGGTCGGGGTGTACATGTTCACCCCCGCGATCCATGCGGCGGCGCGCGCGATCCAGCCCTCCGCGCGCCACGAGCTCGAGATCACCGACGCGATCCAACATCTCGTAAACAGCGGTCTTCGCGTCGAGCCCCACATCGTCAAGGGCTGGTGGAAGGACACCGGCCGCCTGGAGGACATGCTGGCCGCCAACCGACTTGTGCTGGACACGATCGAGGGCAGGATCGAGGGCGAGCTCCTCGACTCGCAGGTCGACGGCCGAGTGGTGATCGACCCGGGGGCACGGCTGGAGCGCACGGCGGTGCGCGGACCCGCGATCATCGGCGCGGGCGCCCGGCTGACCGACTGCTACGTCGGACCGTACACCGCGATCGGCGACGGCTGCACGATCACCAATGCCGAGGTCGAGCATTCGATCCTGCTCGCCGGGTCGTCGGTCTGCGACCTCGCCGGCCGGATGGAGTCCTCGCTGCTCGGCCGCAACGTCAGGATCGGCCGCGACCATCGTCAGCCCCGGGCCTACCGGTTCCTGGTGGGCGACAACTCCGAGATCGGCATCTTGTAGAGATGACAGCGCAACCGATGACCCCCCGCCGTCGGCCCGCTCTATGCCCCGCCGAGCATCGACACCAGGCCGCCGGGCGTCTCGTCGCGACCGACGTGGATGCGCGGCATGGTCAGCGGAGCGGAGGTGGTCTCGGTGGTGCCGCCCGCGGTGGTGTAGGCGAGGGTGAAGCCGGCCGCGTGCAGCGCGGCGAGGACGGCATCGTCGTAGGCGCCGAAGGGGTAGGCGAAGTAGTACACCGGATGGCCGAGGGTTGCGTCGAGCGTCTGTCGGGAGCCGGCGGTCTCGCTGCGCAGCTGCGAGGGCGTCAGCAGGCGCAGGTCGAGGTGATGGGTGGTGTGATCGCCGACGTCCATGCCCGCCCGGTCGAGCTGACGGATCTGATCGAAGGTCAGAAACCCGGGCTCGGCCGTGCGTCCGGTGATGACGAAGAACGTGGCCGTCATGTGCCAGCGCTCCAGGTCGGGCAGGATCGTACGGACGTCGTCGACATAGCCGTCGTCCACGGAGATGATGATCGGCCTGGACGGCAGCGCCGCACCCTCGTAGAGCGCGTCGAACAGCTGGGCCTGGTGGATGGTGTGGTAGCCGGCGGCGTTCAGCGCGGCCAGCTCGGCGGCGAAGTTGGCGGGATCGACGATCAGGTCGAGCTGGCCGACCGCCGGCATCGCCGCGACCCGGTGATAGGTGAGCACCGGCACGTGGACACTGCGCGTCGGGGCGGCGGCCGGGGGGATCAGCGCCGGAACGCTTCGGGTGCTCGACCCCCGCGAGGCGAGCGCACCTCGCTGGCCGCCGGGGGTGACCTTGACCGTCGACGGGGAAGCCCCGGCGCCGGCGCTGTTGGCACCGCCACCACAGCCGGCGAGAGCGAGGATCGCGAGCAGCCCGGCCAGAAATGAACCGTGTCTGAACCCGCGCCTCACCGAGGGCAAGGCTAGCGCGCGAGCGGGTAGCCTCCCTGGCAGATGAGCGAGGCATCGACCGAAGTCCGCGAGCGCCTGCTGAACGCGTGGCGAGGCGAGATCGTGGCGGGCGCGGCCTACCACCTCATCTCGGCCCGGATGGAGGATCGCGAGGCGAAGATCCTGCGCCGCATGGCCGAGGCCGAGAGCGGACATCGGCGTCGACTCGAGCAGCGAATGGAGGAGCTTGGCATCACGGTGCCCGACCCGGGCACCGTGCGGGTGGGCACGTGGCTGCGTCTGCAGACCCGGATCGCCCCGATCGATCGGCTGCTCGCCGCGCGCGAAGCGGCCGAGGACGAGGAGGTCGACGGCCTGTACAAGCGTCCCACCGGCGACCCCGTCACCGATCGACTGCTGCGCGACATCCGCAAGGAGGAGCGCTCACACTCGATGGCGGTCCAGGACATCCGGTCGGGGTCCGCAGATCAGGACGGCGCCGGGGACCGGCCGCCGGCCAGCGACGGGCCGCTCGCGGTACCGGGTGCGCGGACTCGGCTGGACCGGATCCTCGGGCGCGAGAAGTGGCATCAGACCGGCGGAGGCTGGATCTCTGGCGCGATCTATGGCGCCAACGACGGCCTGGCCGCGGTGTTCGGAATCGTCGCCGGGGTCTCGGGCGCCACCGCGGGATCGAGCTTCGTGCTGACCGCCGGCCTGGCGGGCGCGGTCGCCTCCGCGCTATCGATGGCTACGGGTGCGTTCCTGGCCGAGCGATCCGAGGCCGAGGTCGCCGCCGCCAACGTCGAGCGCGAGCGCCAGGAGATCGACGAGCACCCCGAGGAGGAGATCGAGGAGCTGTCGCTCTTCTACCAGCTGAAGGGGATCGACGAGAAGACAGCCGACGAGCTGGCCGCACGCATGGCCGAGCATCCCGACGCGATGCTCCAGGCCCTGTCCGTGGAGGAGTTCGGCACGAGCGCGAGCGGCGGGGGCAATCCGGCCCAGGCGGCGCTGGCGGCCGGCGTCTCGACCGGCCTCGGCGCCATCGTGCCGGTGATCCCCTTCATGTTCACCACCGGTACCCCAGGGATCATCGCCGCGGCCATCGTCTCGATCGCGGCGCACTTCCTCGTCGGCGCGGCCAAGTCGCTGGTGACCCTGCGGACATGGTGGTCCTCGGGGGGCGAGATGACTCTCGCCGGGGTGATCGTGGGTGGCGCGACCTTCCTGGTCGGGCTGGCACTGCCCACGTAAACCGCGTGGGGGTCATCCGCCGCGCAGCTGCGCCAGCTCCGCGCGCAACGCCGCGACGTCGGCCTCGAGTGCCGCCACGCGCCGGTCAAGATCACCCTCGTGCTCCGGCGCCGGCGGCGCGCGGGAGGCCCCGCTCGGCTCCGAATCAGCGTCGGCAGCCGGCGTCGTGCGCGACCCCGATTCCGCCTCGCCACCGAGCAGCTGCTCGAAGCGGTCCTCCTTCTGGCCCGGGCGACGCTCGAGGCGCCGCCCGTAGCCCCGGTCGGCGAGGACAGCCAGGACTCTATCCACGTCGGCGAGCGAGCCGAGCTTGGCCATCCGCTCGCTGCGAGCCTTCAGCTCCCCCGGCGTCTGGGGCCCGCGCAGCAGCAGCACACTGAGCACGGCCAGCTCCTCGCGACCCAGCCCGAGCCCCTCCTCGGCGAGGTGGCGATACTTGACCGAGCGACTGGCGTGGTAGCTGGCCAACCGCGCCAAGCCGTACCGGCACAGTCGCTGCGCCGCATCCCGAACCGTGCCCTCGTCGTAGTCCGTGACGGGATCGCGGTTGGTCGACTGGTTGCACGCCAGCCGGAGCGCATTGAGAGACAGCGGATACGCGTCAGGCGTCGTCCACCGCTTCTCGATCAAGCAGCCGAGCACCCGTTGCTCGGCTGCCGTGAGCTCGGCCATCTGCACGTCGCCAGGATATCCTCTCAATATGATCGTCCCGGCACGCACGACCTGTGAGTCCGGCTTGACTCCCACCGCACGCCCATAGTCCGAGTCGATCACCCGCCCCGCACCGTGCCTGTGGTCACCGCGGCGCAGTCCGAATCACGCTCCACCCGTCCCGCCTTCCTCCGCACGATCGTGTTCGTCGTGGGAACGGCGAGCTTGGGCGCGGAGATCGCCGCCGCGCGCCTGCTGGCGCCGTACTTCGGCGCCTCGACGATCATCTGGGCGAATACGATCGCCACGGTCCTGTTGGCGCTGTCCGCCGGCTATGCCCTCGGCGGACGCCTCGCCGACAGGCGGGCGGACCTGCAGGGGCTGTGCGCGATCGTCCTCGCTGCGGCCGTCCTGCTCGCCCTCGTACCGTTCGTCGCCGATCCGTTCCTGCGCCTGTCGGCCCGGGCGCTCGGCACCCTTTCGATCGGTGGGTTCGTCGGCTCGCTGGGCGCCGTGCTCGTGCTGGTGGCGATCCCGGTGATGCTGCTGGGGACGGTGTCTCCGTACGCGAACCGCCTGTCGCTCGATCAGGTCGCGCAGGCCGGAACGGTGACGGGGCGGCTGTACGCACTGTCGACCGCCGGATCGTTGGTCGGCACCTTCGTCTCGGCGCTGCTGCTGATCCCGTTGATCGGGACCCACCGGACCTTTCTCGTCTTCGCGCTCGCGCTCGCGCTCGTAGCCGCGCCGGGAATGCGGTCGCGACGGTTCCTGCTCGTGCCCCTGGGCGTGGCAGCGCTGTTCGCCGTGCCGCCGGCGGCGATCGGAGCCGGCGTGGCCGGCGCGCGGGTCATCTACTCGGCGCAGACGCCCTACCAGTACGCGCGGGTGCTCCAGTTCAGCAGCGGAGAACGCTGGCTCCAGCTCAACGAGGGCGTCGCCATCCACTCGCTCTATCGGCCGGGGAGCTATCTCACCGGCGGGTACTGGGACGACTTCCTCGTCCTGCCCTGGGCGGGATCTCCCCATCCGCCCCAGCGGGTGGCGATCCTCGGCGACGCGGCGGGAACGGTCGCGAGGTCGTACGGCCACTACTTCCCCAACACGCGGATCGATGCCGTCGAGCTCGACGGCAAGCTGACCAGCATCGGACGTCGCTACTTCGACCTCACCGGCCCGAGGCTCCACACCTACACCGCGGACGCCCGCCCCTGGCTGGATCAGAGCCACGATCGCTATGACGCGATCTTTCTCGATGCCTATCGCCAGCCCTATATCCCGTTCTACCTGATCACCCACGAGTTCTTCGCCGCGATCCGCTCGCACCTGCGCCCGGGCGGCACGGTGATCGTGAACGTCGGGCACCTCCCGGGCTCCGATACGCTGGAGAAGGTCGTGTGTGCCACCTTGCGCTCCGCCTTCCCCGTGGTGCTGCGCGACGTCGTCAGCGACAGCAACTCGCTGGTGATGGCGAGCGCCTCGGCGCTCTCCGGGGTCCGGATGTCCGCCGTCCGCAGCCAGCTCCCGCCCGACCTGCTCAACCTGGACGACGAGGTGTCGGGGAGGCTCCGGCCGCCACTCGCGGGAGGCCGGGTCTTCACCGACGATCGAGCCCCGGTCGAATGGCTGACCGACTTCTCCATCGTTCGCTACGCGACGGGCCACAGATAGGCGCTCGGATCGACCCGACGAGGGTCAGCTCGCCCGACCCGACGAAGGTCAGCTCCCCCGCTGGGCAAAGGAGACCTCCCGCCCCGGCGAGACCGACCACTTTCCCCCTCTCCAGGTGATCCGCGTACCGTCAGCGAGCCGCGTCGCCGTGTGTCCGAGCGGCGGCGTGCCCCACAGCGTGGCCTCGAGCGGTCGCTTGGACTCCGCCACGTCGCCGAGGCCGCGCGCGACGTGCCAAGCCGGATAGGTGACCACGATCGATCCCCGGCGCACCCAAACCGGGATCCTGTCCAGCGGCGCCATGACGACGACCTCGGAGCCTCCTGCAACTCGGTCGCCCGACCAGGTCTCGATCCACTCCCCCCGCGGCAGCGCGACCTCTCGCTCGCGGGCGCCGTCGTCGAGCACCGGCGCGACCCACAGCGCCGGGCCGTAGCCGTAGGCGTCCCCGATCGTCCAGCCGCGGGGATCGGCCGGATCGGTGAGGCACAGCGGCCGGATGATCGGCAGACCGCTGCGGGCGGCGGTCGCCGCCGCCGCCCGCACATAGGGGACCAACTGCTCGTGGAGCAGCACGTAGGCCCGGTAGGCGTCGAGCACCCGCGCCCCGTAATTCCACGGCTCCTGGGCCATCCGAGCGTGCGCCTGCATCAACGGCGTGAAGCAGCCGAACTGGAGCCAGCGGACGAGCAGCTCGGGGGGGCAGCGCTCGACCAGGCGGTGCCCGAGGTACCCACCGACATCGTGGGACCAGTTCGACAGGCCGCTGCAGGCGGCGGTGAGGGTGGCGACCACGAGCACTCGCAGCGACCAGAAGTCAGACGCCTGGTCCCCGGCCCAGGTGAAGCCCGTGGCGTGCTGTCCCGTCCACGCGCTGCGCCCGAACAGCACGCCCGCACCGGGATGCACCTCGTCGAGCGCGTCCTGGAGGCAGCGCCGGTGCAGCCCGCCCAGCGACCAGGCGGCCTGGGCACCCGTGCGTCCGTCGGCGAGGCGGACCTCGTCCGGGATGTAGTAGCCCTCGCCGTCGTCGGCCTTGATCCCCTCCACGCCAAGCTCGAGCACGCTCTGGGCGGACTCCCGCCACCAGTCCCGCGCCGCCGCGCTGGTGAGATCGATCGGCGAGCCGGTCCCCATCCACCACTGGGTCACGAACGGCTCTCCGTCCGGCGTGCGCACGAAATGGCCCGCCGCCGCGGCGGGGGCGTAGTTGGACGCGGCCTCTCGGAAAAGGCGCTCGGACTCCGGCTGGGGGGGGATCTGGCCGTCGCGCGAATCGAGGTTGACCCACGGGGTCACCCAGACCACCGTCCGCACGCCGTCCTCTCGCATCATCCTGATCATCCCGGGGGCGTCGGGGAACTGGTACGGGTTGAACTCCCAGGTGTTGTACTGCGTCGCCCACGGCGAGTCGATCACGATCGCGTCGAGGGGGATGCCGTGGCGTCGAAAGCCGTCGAAATCGTCGAGCACGTCGTCCTGGTGCTCATGGACGTCGCGGCTCTTCCAGAACCCGTAGCCCCATTCGGGCAGCACGGCCGGAGAGCCGGTGCGGGCGCAGAACGCACGCAAGCTGGCGGCGGGGGTGCGCTCACAGAACAGCTGCATACGCAACGGCCCGGCATGGGCGCGCGTCGAAATCGAGATCCGATCGCCCTCGAGGTCGAACCGGGCCCCGTTGGCCTCGGTCTGCAGCCACACGCCGTACCCCCGGCTCGAGAGCAGCCAGGGCATCGGCGCGCAGTCCCCCTGCGGGATTCCGCCCTGGGCGAGCATCTCGGGCGGACAGTCGGGCCCGGTGTAGCGGCGGTCGGCGCCGAGCTGGACGCGGCGTCCGGCCTGATCCAAGCCGGTGCAGTGCCTGGCGCCGAGACCGACGAGGTGCTCCTCCGAGCGCCGGTCCCAGGCCACCCCGAGCCGCAACGGCTCGTCCTCGGCCGCCAGCACGAGCGCCACGCGGTCGCGGGCGGGAACGCTGACCTGAAGCATCGCGCTGCGCCCGTCCTGGAGCTTCACCGCGAGCTCGACTCCGTCGCCCTGGGCATCGATCACCTCCGCGCGCAGTGCGCGCCCGACCGGCCCGCACTGCTCCCGGGCCACCACCCCCTCGGTGAACTGGACCAAGTGGTCGTGGATCGTGCCGTCCTGGACCCACACCCCACCGGCGCGCAGCAGGCGCCGGCCGCAGCGCCGGATCGTCAACGCGAACGGGCGCAGGTCGAGCTCGACGCGCACCGATCCGCGCTCGAGCAGCACCTGTTCGCCACCGACCGAGATCGAGGGGCTCCGGTTGTGCACCGAACCCATATTTCTCGACCCCGCAGCCACTCAGCCTCGGTTCACGAAAAGGTCACAGCAGGAGACCCCGTTGTTCACCGAGCGCTCGGTTTCCAGGGTAATCCTTATACGCATGCCAGATATACGTCGCGCCGACATGCATGTTCACTCGACCGCATCGCAACTGTCCAAGCTCGGCATCCAGCGCTCGCTGGCCCTGCCGGAGTGCGCCACCGAGCCCGAGGAGGTCTACGAGCTGGCCAAGCGGCGCGGGATGGACTTCGTGACCATCACCGATCACGACACCATCGCGGGCGCGCTCACGCTCGAGGACCGCACGGACACCTTCGTCTCCGAAGAGCTCACGGTTCACTTCAAGGGCGAGCGCCAAGCGGTGCACGTGCTCTGCTACGGGATCACCCCAGATGACCACGAGTGGCTGCAAGCCCACAACGACGATGTCGAGACATGCGCGAGCTACCTGCACGCGCGGGAGATCACCGCCGCGCTGGCGCATCCGTTCTACGCCGTCGAGGCGCCGCTCACCGCTCGCCATCGTCGCCGCCTGGCCCAGCTGTTCCCGATCTGGGAGACCCGCAACGGCTCGCGGGCCAAGGAGCTCAACTTGCCGGCGTTCGTGTACATCGAGACCCATGGCGGCACCGCCATCGGCGGCTCTGATGACCACGCCGGAATAGACGTCGGGCGGACGTTCACGCAGACGCCCGCGGCCGCGACACCGGCGCAGTTCCTCGCCCACGTCCGGGCGGGTCGCGCCGGATCCCACGGAGAGCAGGGGAGCGCCGCCAAGTGGACCCACGCGGCGATGGCGCTGGCGATCCGGGCCCTCGGCAGCAGCGAGGGAGCGGGGGGGGAACAGCGGAGGGAGGGG
>JBPCPO010000085.1:0-7509 GCA_050999075.1 Solirubrobacteraceae bacterium | reverse complement strand
ACCAACGCTTCGCTGCGCCCTCACGGGTCGCCAACGCATGGTCAGGGCCATCGCGATTCGCTAAATCTTCGATGTAGGACTCCTTCATTCCCTTCTCTCATGCCGGTTGTCCGGCGCTTTCGTGGATTGAGGCTGAGGTGGGTGCCGGGGCTGTCGGGGGGCGGGGTGGCTGGGTCTGTCTGGGGGTGGCTGGGGGTGGCTGGGTCTGCCTGGGGGTGGGTGCCTGGGTCTGCCTGGGGGTGGGTGGCTGGGTCTGCCTGGGGGTGGGTGCCTGGGGATTGGATGCCGGGCGGCGGCGAACGCCCGCGAGTGACAGCTCTGCGTCGCCCAGTTCGGTCATCGTCACAAATCGGTGTCGATCACCTCACGTTCGGTCTGATCGGCGCCGTCGGATCCGATACTTGTCCGGATGGGCGCTCGATTACCTGCACAACACGTCATGCCTGACCGGATCGCGACCCCGTGTCGAACTATGCATGCCCCACATGCACAGCTCGACAGGCTGAGTCCCTCGTGGTGTCGCTGACAAGCTATGCATGCTCAGGAGCGGGCGATCGGTGAGGTGGCGGGTCGCCAGGATAACGTGATCACCAGGAGCCAACTCGTATCGGCGGGACTCGGCCGGGGAGCAATCGCTCATCGCGTCAGCGAAGGCCGTCTGCATCGCTGCCACCGTGGGGTGTACGTCGTCGGACACGCACCACCGACGCCGACCGCGCTCGCACGTGCTGCGGTCCTGGCGTGCGGAGAGGGAACGGTGCTGAGCCACCGCTCGGCGGCCGAGCTGTGGGAGTTGCTGGCCCCCAGCAGCGGTCAGCGGGATGTGACGGTGCCGGCCCGCAATCCCGGTCTTCGACCGGGGGTCCGGGTTCATCGTGTCGCGCAGCTGGAGGAGACCGAGCTGCGCCAGATCCGCGGCCTCTGGCTGACCTCGCCGGCACGAACGATCTGCGATGTGGCGGGCACCGAGCTGTTCGGCGAGGTCGAGCAGGCGATCTCGCAGGCTCGGATCAAGAAGCTGGTCACGGACGGGGACCTCCTCGCGGTGATCGAGCGAGCTCCACGCGGGAGAGGCGCGCAACGCGTGCGCAGGCTGTTGAGCGACGAGCTCGAGGCGGGGTTTACCCGGTCGGAGGCCGAGCGCAGGTTGCGAGGCCTAATTCGCGCCGCCGGGCTCCCGGCGCCCGAGACCAACACGCGGGTCTGCGGATACGAGGTTGACGTCCTCTGGCGTCGCGAACGGCTCGTGGTCGAGGTCGACGGCCACGCCTTTCACGGCCACAGAGCCGCATTCGAGCGCGACCGCAAGCGCGACCAGGTGCTCGTCGCGGCCGGCTACCGGGTGATCCGCGTCACCTGGAGCCAGCTTCGCCACGAGCCGCTCGCGGTGGTCGCGCACATCGCCATGGCTCTGGGCGTGGGTACCGCGTAGCCGGACGACGCGCCGCGAACCAACGTCGCCCGACCTCGCGGCCGCGCCGCGCCGCGTACCGGAGCCGGATCGATGTGGGAACCGAGGTCGCCGAAGTCGCGCCAGCGCGGCGTACCGGAGCCGAGCCGCAGTGCCGCGCATCGACGTGGGGAAGGGGTGGCGATGCTGCGGTCCTGACCGGCTGCCATGCTACGCCGACGCCATGCGGTACTGGGACGCCGTGTTCGCATTTGCTCTCGCGACCATCGTGGCCGCGGCGCTGACGCCGCTTGCGGCGCGGGTGGCCCGACGGGTGGGGGCGATGGCGCAGCCCAACGAGCATGGGTTGGCCACGCGAGAGACGCCCGAGCTCGGAGGCTTGGCAATCCTGGCCGGCGTTCTGATTGCCGCGGCGTTATGGATGCCGGAGACGATCAAGCTGGCTCGGACGGTCGGGGCGGCGCCGGGATCGGGAGGCACGGTGCACACGTGGGCGCTGGTGGCCGGTGCCTGCGTGATCACGCTCGTGGGGGCGATCGACGACGCCCGGGAGCTTCGTCCGCACTGGAAGCTGCTCGGCCAGATCGCGGCGGCGGTGGTCGCGGTCGAAGGGGGAGTGGTCCTCACCGAGGTGACGGTGCCGTTCTTGGGACAGCTGCAGTTTCCCAACGCCGGAGGCGTGCTGACCGTGATCTGGCTCGTCGGGCTGATGAACGTGGTGAACTTCTCCGACGGCGTCGATGGCCTGGCGGCCGGATTGTGCACGATCGACGGCGTCGCCTTCGCGATCATCGCCTTCGATCTGAACGTCGGCGCCGCCGCGGTGCTGGCGGCGATCACAGCCGGGGCGGCGCTGGGCTTCCTGTTTCATAACTTCCATCCTGCCTCGGTCTTCATGGGGGACTCGGGGGCGAACCTGCTCGGCTATCTGCTGGGGGCGACGGCCGTGGTCGGCTCGCTGAAGACGAACGTGGTGGTGGCTCTGGTCGTGCCGCTGCTGATCCTCGCGGTGCCGTTCCTCGACACGGGGTTCGTAGTCGCCAAGCGCCTGAGGTACGGCAACAAGCCGTGGAAGGGCGACGCGAGCCATTTCCATCACCGGATGGCCAACCTCGGCTTCAGCCAGCGCAAGACCGTGGGCTACCTGTACGGCTGGACGCTGATGCTCGCCGGCGTGGCCATCGCACTGCGATTCGTCCCCTACTCAGACCATCGCCACCCGAACCACTACAGCCTCGGGTGGTCGCTGGTCATGGGGGCGATCGTCCTGCTCGCGCTCGCGGCCAGCATCTACCTCGTCTACGTGCTCGAGATCTTCAAGTTCAAGCGCCTGCGCGCGCGGGAGCTGAGCCGGGCCGATCCGGAGACCGGCGAGCACGAGATCGACGCGCGGGTGCGCCGGGACCTCGAGACGGGCGATTTCGAGCCGGGCGATTTCGAGCCGGACGAGTTCGAGAGGCTGCGGTAGTGCTGAGCGGGCTCGGCCGGACCGAGCGCGTCCTGCTCGCGGCGGTCGCCGTGGTGACCGTGCTGGCGGGAGTCGCGCGCTACGCGCATGGCGTGTCGCAGGTGCTCGCGTTCGTGCTGGCCACGCTCGCGCTCGCCGGCCAGGCCTGGATCGTGTCGCTGTGCACCGAGCAGATCGGGAGGCGTCTGGGGCCCGCCGTGACCGGCCTGATGCAGTCGACGGTCGGCAACCTGCCCGAATTCTTCGTGGTGATCTTCGCGCTGCAGGCCGGTCAGCGCATCGTCGCCGAGACCGCGATTCTGGGCTCGATTTTCGTCAACGCTCTGCTCGTCCTCGGGCTGGTGATCGTGGCCGGCGCATGGCACGCCCGCGACGGGGTGATGCGCTTCAGCCCGCGTCTGCCCAACGACACCGCCACGCTGCTGCTGCTCTCGGCCTTCATCATCGTCTCGATCGGCCTCGCGAACGCGGCCCATGATCCCGCCAGCCACCACGCGAAGACGATCTCGATCATCGGCGCGGCGGCCATCCTGGTCGTCTACGGCTTCTGGTTGCGCCAGTACCTGCGTTCCGAAGGGCATCCGGGCTCCGCGACCAGCCCCGGCCCCCAGGGCCATCCGGGCTCTGAGCCCCGCCCGGGCCCCGAGGACCCCGACGGCCCCCAGGGCCACCCGGGCTCTGAGCCCCGCCCGGGCCCCGAGGACCCCGACGGCCCCGAGGGCCGCAAGGACGGAGACGCCGGGAAGCCCGGCCTCGCGATGTCCACGAGCGTGGCCCTGCTCGTCATCGCTGGGGGCGCGTCCGCCTTCGTGTCGGATTGGTTCGTTCACGCCCTGCAGCCGACCATCCACATGCTGCACATCTCGCAGGCCTTCGCAGGCCTGGTGATCGTCGCCATCGCCGGCAACGCGGTGGAGAACGTCGCCGGGATCGTGCTCGCGAGCAGGGGGCGCTCGGAGCTGGCGATCTCGGTGGTGAAGAACTCGATCGCCCAGATCGCAGCCTTCCTGTACCCGCTGCTGGTGCTGGTCTCGCTGCTGACCGCGACGACGCTGACCTTCGCTCTGGCCCCGGTCTACATCGGAGCGCTGTTCGGCACCGCGGTGATCGTGTGGCAGGTGACGGGCGACGGAGAGGCGACCGCGTTCGAGGGCGTGGCGCTGATCGCGACGTTCGTGATCCTCGCCACGGTGGCCGCGTTCGAGACCTAGACCGCGTGCTATCTTACGTTTACGTAAGAAAGAGCTTCGGACGAGAGAGGATCACGACGACCGTGTCAGCACTTCAAGACCGTTCCGCCCCCAGGTCCCGCTCGTCCCGGAGAACGGGGGTGAACCGCCGGCGCCCGAGCATGGGCGTGGACGCCCACCACAACTCCTACAAGTGGTGGGCGCTCTCGTGCACGTGTCTCGGGATGTTGCTCGCGACAGTCAACTCCGGGACGCTGATCATCGCGCTGCCCGATCTCGAACGGAGCCTGCACACGAGCCTGCTCGAGCTGGTGTGGGTGATCCTCGTGTACATGATCGCCTCGACGGTGCTGGTGCTGAGTGCGGGCCGCCTGTCGGATCAGTTCGGGCGCAAGCGCGCCTACATCGGCGGCTTCGTGGTGTTCGCGCTGGCGTCACTGGGCGCCGGCTTCGCCGCCAACGGGACGCAGCTGATCCTGTGGCGGATCCTGCAGGGCATCGGCGGATCGTTCCTGTTCGCCAATGCGGCGGCGATCGTCACCGATGCCTTCCCGCGCGAGCAGCTCGGGCTCGCGATGGGCACCAACACCATGGTGGCGGCGATCGGACTGGTCATCGGACCGGTGCTCGGCGGAGCCCTGGTGCTGATCTCCTGGCCGTGGGTGTTCTGGTTCAACGTCCCGTTCGCGCTCGCCGGAAGTGCTTGGGCGGCCGTGATCCTGCGGGAGAACCGGACGCGATCGGAGGATCGGTCGTTCGACCTCGCGGGAACGGTGACCTTTCTGATCGGGCTCACCGGCCTGGTCTACGGAGTCTCCCGGGGCGGGCTCTCGGGCTGGGGCTCGCCGCTGGTGATCGGGGGGTTGATCGCGGCGGCGGTGCTGCTGCCCGCGTTCGTGCTCGTTGAGCGCCATCGCGGGCAGCTTGCTCAGCATCCAGCCTCGCTGGCTCAGCTGCCCTCGACTCGTCCGGCTCCCGCTCCCATGCTCGACCTCACGATCTTCACCGAGAGCCGACTGTTCTCGGCCGCCGCGGGGGCCGCGTTCATCAACGGGCTGGCGCGGTTCGCGCTGATGTTCGTGTTCGTGTTCTACTTCCAGGGCGTCCAGGGGGACTCGCCGATCCTGGCCGGAGTCAAGCTGGCGCCGCTCGCGCTGGGAATGCTCGTGTCCTCGCCGCTGGCGGGGATCTGGGCCGATCGGCGGGGGTCCCGAACCATCGCGGTGCTCGGGATGCTCGTCACCGCGGCCGGGCTGGCGCTGATGACCATCCTCGGACGTGACACGAGCTACCTGGCCAGCGGGGCGTTCCTGTTCGTCGTCGGCGTCGGGTCGGGAATGTTCAACTCTCCCAATACCGCCGCGATGATGGGCGCCGTGGCGCCTCATCAGCGCGGGATCGCCGCCGGCGCGCGGGTCCTGGTTCAGAACACCGGGGCGGTGATGTCGATCGCGTTCGTGCTCGCCGTGATCACCTCCTCGGTGCCCAAGGACGTGCTGTTCAAGGTGTTCTCGGGGCTCGCCAACCATATCTCGACCGCCCAGCTGAACCCGTTCATCGCCAACATGCACCTCGCGCTGTGGTGCCTGGCGGTGATCTCGATCCTGGGGGGGGGAGTCGCGGCGGCGCGCCCCGCCCACGTCCAGACCCGGGACGCGCCCGCGGAGGACGAGGTGGCGGACGTGCCGGCACCGGCCCTCACCGGGGCCGTGCCGGCGCCGGTGCAGCGGCGGGACGAGCCCGGGCCGGACGTGCCCGCAGAGGCGGGAGCGGCGCGCGCATGAGCGTCACGACGGGCAAGGCGCTGCGGATCGGCGAGCTCTCGGAGCTGACCGGGACGACGCCGCGCACGATCCGCTACTACGAGGAGATCGGGCTGCTCAGCGGCGCCGGAGATCGAGTCCAGGGCCAGCATCGCTGCTACTCGGAAGCCGACGTCGCGCGGGTGCGGGAAATCGTGCGGCTGCGCGATCTGCTCGGAGTCTCACTGGAGCAGCTCTCGACGCTGCTGGAGGCCCAAGCGGCGCGGGCGGAGCTGCGCCAGGAGTATCGCGAGGCGGAGGATTCGCTCACCCGCCGACGGATACTCGAGGACGCGCTCGGACACATCACCACGCAGCTGGAGCTCGTCCGCGAGCGGCACAGCGAGCTCGAGGCGCTCGAAGCCGAGCTGCTGGAGAAGCGTGACTCGGTACGGCGTCGCCTGGCTGATCCCGAGACGTGAGGGCCGCGCCCGAGCGCCCGCCACGCGGCCCGCCCATCCGCCCGCCCATCAGCTAGGATCACCGGCCATCAGTGCCCCGTACCCATTCGATCCTCGTGCCTGACCGCACAGTAGACGGCGATCCGGGCTACGTCGGGGCCCGCCTACGGGAGAATCCCCGCTGTCTGTAGACGCCGGGGCGATCTCGCCGGAGCGCTCCATGATTCCCTGGACCCAACTCGATGTCGCGCTGGCGGTTCTCGCCGCGATCCCCGCGCTCCTCCTCGGGGCACCGGCGCTCGGTTACGCGGTGGGAGCGGGGGCGTGGATCGTGCAGCGCCTGATCAGCGCCGCCGACATCCGCTGGACGCGCAGGATCGCCGATCCGCGCCGCCGGCTCATCTTCGGCCTGTTCGAAGGCTTCGCCCGCATCTGGCTGCTGGCCGGCGCGATCATCGTCGCCGGTGTGGCGGGTGGTCGGGCTGACGGCCTCACCGCGGCGCTGGTCATCTTCGCCCTCTACTCCGTGGCCTTCGTGATCAAGGTGATCACCGGACCGCCGCGCGGGAGGACGGCCCGATGACCAAGCTGCAGGGCATGAGCAAGCGGCGCAAGCTCGGGCTCAGCGTCGCGTTCGTCTACGTGCTGGGCATCGTCGTGTTCGCGGTTGCCTTCGGGGTCAAGCGCCACAACAACACCACGTTCAAGCCCACGAATGAGTTCAAGCTCACCAACTGGGTGCACCTGATCGGCCCGCTGAACATCAACAAGGGCGTTCTCTACCTGTTCATCGCCGGGGCGTTGACCATCGGCATCATGCTCTGGGTGGCCAGGCACATGGAGGGGCCGCCCAACCGGGTGCGCACCGCGGTGGAATGGCTCTACAGCCTGTCGCAGAGCATGACCAAGGACAACATGGACCCGAAGATGGCGAAGAAGTGGTTCCCCCTCATCTGCACGCTGTTCGCGTTCATCCTGGCCTCCAACCTGATCGGCTACCTCCCCCTGCCGGTCAACTCGGAGGAGAGCTTCAAGCTCTTCGGCCTGAAGATTCCCTCGTTCCAGATCTATGCCGCGGTGACCAACGTGGGGCTGCCGCTGGTGCTCGCGCTCGGCGTGTTCATCGCCTACAACGTCGAGGGGGTTCGCGCCCACGGGCCGTGGGGATACCTGAAGAGCCTGAATCCTCCCGGCGTGGGAGGCAAGATGGTGCTGTTCATCTTCCCCCTGGAGATCA
>JBPCPO010000026.1:0-7620 GCA_050999075.1 Solirubrobacteraceae bacterium | reverse complement strand
CGGATGCGGTCTCACTTTCGGTGGCGCTGTCGAAGTTCACCTACCTCGGTGGAGGGGAGAGCCTGCTGGCGGGCACATTCGCCACCACGAGCGCCACCAAGGTCGTGATCGTCAACCAGAGTGACGTCCCGGATGCCCTGGCCGGTGCGGTGCTAGCTCGGGCGAACCTCGCCCCGGTCCTGCTCTCGCCGCCCTCCGGACTGCCCGTCGCGGTCAAGGCCGAGGTCTCCCGCCTCAGTCCCGCCGGCGCCTACGTCATCGGAGACACCACCCATCTGTCGGATCAGGTCGTCAAGGACCTTGCCAGCGCGGGAGTCGACCCGGCTCAGATCACTCGCGTACAGGGAACGGATGCTGCGAGCACGGCTGCGCTGGTCGCGGCGCAGTTCGACCGGCGCCTTCCCGCTGAGAAGGCGGCCGGCAGCCCCGCGTTCGATGCGGCCGTGATCGCCAATCCCGGGAGTCCGGATGCCAGCGCGGCATCCGCGCTGGCCGCTGCGCGGCGGCTTCCGATCCTCTACGTCAGCGCCGGTTCGATCCCCCCGGCCACCGCGGCTGCGCTGAGCTCGCTCAACGTCAAGAAGACGCTTGTCGTCGGCGGTGCCCGGTGGGTGAGCGACGCACTGCTCGGACAGCTTCCCGCCGCCTCGCGGCTCGGGGGGGCGGACCAGTACGCGACCTCCCGCGCGGTGGTGGCCGAGTCGCGGGCGCGGGGGTTGCCCGGCAACGTGGTCTACGTCGCCAACGGAAGCCATCCCATGGACGCTGCGCTGCTGGGTGCCGCGGTGGGACGCCTGACCGGCATGATGGTGCTCTCACGAGCCCCTCTGTACGCGACGGCACCAAGCACGGCGTCGGCGTTCGGTCTGAGCGGAATTGATCAATTCGTCGTCGTTGGGCCTTCGTCGCCCCCAGTCGTGACGCACTACCGGCTGACCAACAACCCGTTCGTGGTCGGCCGTCGGAGGACGCCGAGGTCAGGTCACGCCGCGCGGGGAAGCCGTCACAAGACGGGCACGACGTTCAAGTACACGCTCTCCGAGGCGGCGACCGTGAAGATCGTCATCGGCGAGCGTTTCGCCGGTCGACGCAACGGCAAGCGGTGCTTGACCCCGACGTCGAAGCTGCGTCACGCGAGGCGCTGCACGCGCCTCTTCACCATCGGGACACTTAGCTTAGCCTAGCTTAGACGTACCAGCCACCCGGGCGCGAACAGGGTGGCGTTCTCCGGTCGCATCGGATCCAGGGCGCTCAGCCCGGGGCGCTACCAGGCCACGCTCATCGCCGTCGACGCCACGAGGAAGACCTCCAAGCCGAAGACGATCCTCTTCACCATCGTCCCCCGCTGACTGACGGCCCTGAGCGACACCAAGGGCGAGCTCAGACCTGCTCTGCGCTACCCGAAGGCCCGCTCAGATCTGGTCCGGGCCGGCCGGGCCCCGCAGGACGTACCACAGGGAGATGACCACGA
Source organism: Solirubrobacteraceae bacterium (assembly GCA_050999075.1). Taxonomy (GTDB): domain Bacteria; phylum Actinomycetota; class Thermoleophilia; order Solirubrobacterales; family Solirubrobacteraceae; genus Palsa-465. The sequence goes on along the minus strand of JBPCPO010000026.1, from coordinate 6,149 downwards.
CCGGAAGCGCCGTGCTCGCGTGCCACAGGGCCGCGCCCCAGTGCGCGCTCCCGCCGGCCGCGTCGGCCAGCAGCGGGACGTGGGTCGCGAGCACCCAGATCCCGGCCAGGAAGCAGATGCCGCTCCCGACCTGCATGACCCACTCGGCCACCGGCTGCCCTCGGCGGACGAGCAGGAACAGGGAGCCTCCGATCGCCGCCACCAGCGTTCCCGGCACGACGTGATCGACGATCTCCAATTTGGCGTCGACGTTCACCCCCAGCCCGATGGCGTGGCCGAGGTAGGGCACGGCGACGGTCAACGCGCCCAACGCGCAGAGGATCGCCGCAAGGCGCATCTCCATTCGTCCACCAGCCGCGTCGGTGCTCGACGGTGTGCTCATCCCTTGACGTTGGTGAACGCGAGCGCCAGCGTCGGCGCGGGCTCATTCACGGCTGGTCAACCGCGGCGCATGAGGCGCCCAACGGCGGCCATCAGCTCGCCGGTGCGATCGGCCTTGACATGCTCGTCCTTGGCACCAAGCACGCAGGTCCGAGCGTGGTCGTCGAGCAGGCCCAGCGCGACCTTGTCAAGCGCGGCCTGGATCGCGGAGATCTGGGTCAGGATATCGATGCAATAGCGATCGTTCTCGACCATGCCCTCGATCCCGCGTACCTGCCCCTCGATCCGTTTCAGCCGCACGAGCAGCTGGTCCTTGGTGGCCGTGTAGCCGCGAACCTCGTTTGTGGTTGGCACTGAGTCGTCCTCTCCGGTCAGGATCCCCTCTCGGAAATCATACTGCACCCCTCCCGGGTATGGTATGGTCGTCAGTCATACCCCCGGTCCGTACACGAGGAGGTTTAGGCATGACGAGCGAGAAAACGTACACCGTGCGGGGCATGACCTGCGGGCACTGCGAGCTGTCGGTCCGCGAGGAGGTCGAGGAGCTCGCGGGGGTCGACTCGGCGCGGGCGGATCACAGCAGCGGGCGACTCGTGGTCCGCGGCGAGTCGATGGACGACGATGCCATCCGCCGAGCGGTGGAGGCCGCCGGTTATGAGCTCGCGGGCTAACCGCGCCGGCCTGCCCGGCGCCGTGACGCACGACCCAGACGAGCCCGCGGCCGTCGACATCGGGGAGCTCTGACGCGTGAGCGCCGGGACCACTCCGCGTCGGCTCGAGCTTGCGGTTCAGGGGATGACGTGCTCGTCGTGCGCGGGTCGGATCGAGCGCAAGCTGAACAAGCTCGATGGTGTCACGGCTACGGTCAACTACGCGACCGAGAAGGCCGCGGTGCAGTTCGACCCCGCGCAGATCTCGCCCGGGGATCTGGTGGGCGCGGTCCAGGCCGCCGGCTACGGGGCCAAGCTTCCCCGTCCGGCCGATGAGGCGGCAGCGGGCGCCATCGTCGAGAACGATCCGACCCGGTCGCTGCGCCAGCGCCTGATCGGTGCGGCCGCGCTGTCGATCCCGCTGCTGCTGATCTCGATGGTCCCCCCGCTGCAATTTCGCTACTGGCAGTGGCTGGCCTTGCAGTTGGCCACGCCGGTCGTGTTCTGGGCCGGCTGGCCGTTTCACAGGGCCGCGTGGCAGAACCTCAAGCACGCCACCGCGACCATGGACACGCTGATCTCGGTCGGTACCCTGGCCGCCTGGAGCTGGTCGGTCGTGGCGTTGTTCTTCCTGGGCGCGGGAGCGACAGGCACGCACATGGGCTTTGACTTGGTCATGAGCCACGGCGCCGCCAACGACCACATCTACCTCGAGGCCGCCGGTGTGGTGACCACGTTGATCCTGGCGGGACGCTATTTCGAGGCGCGCGCCAAGCGTCGCGCGGGCGCCGCGCTGAAGGCGCTGCTGGAGCTGGGCGCCAAGGACGTCGCCGTCCTCGCTGATGACGGCAGCGAGCAGCGCATCGCGGTCGAGCAGCTGCAAGTCGGCGATCGGTTCGTGGTGCGCCCGGGGGAGAAGGTCGCGGCCGACGGGATCGTCGAGCAGGGGTCCTCTGCGGTCGACCAGTCGCTCTTGACCGGCGAGTCGGTCCCGGTGGAGAAGCAGCCCGGCGATGAGATCGTCGGCGCGTCGGTGAACGCCGGCGGCCGGCTGGTCATCCGCGCCGTCAAGATCGGCGGCGACACCGCGCTGGCGCAGATCGCCCGGCTCGTAGAGCAGGCCCAGACCGGCAAGGCTCCCGTCCAGCGTCTCGCCGATCGGATCAGTGGGGTGTTCGTGCCGGCAATCTTGATCCTCGCGGCGGCGACGCTCGCGTTCTGGCTTCTGGACGGGACGAGCACGGCGTTCGCGTTCAGTGCCGGCGTCGCGGTGCTGATCATCGCCTGCCCGTGCGCGCTCGGTCTCGCGACACCGACCGCGCTGCTGGTCGGCACGGGCCGCGGCGCGCAGCTCGGGCTGCTGATCAAGGGTCCTGAGGTGCTCGAGTCCACCCGCCGCGTCGACACGATCGTGCTCGACAAGACCGGCACCGTGACCGCCGGCAAGATGAGCCTCGTCAATATTGCCGTCACTCCGGGCCTCGATCCCATGCAGGCGCTGCGCTATGTCGGCGCCCTTGAGGACGCCTCCGAGCACCCGATTGCCCGGGCGATCGCCCGGGCGGCCCGCGCGCAGCTCGGCGCTCTCCCGGCGGTCGAGGACTTTGCCAACCGGGACGGTCTCGGGGTGCAAGGCGTCGTCGACGGCCACGCGCTCGTCGTTGGCCGCCTCTCGCTGCTCGCCGACCGCGGCATGCCGCTCCCCCCCGGGCTCGAGCCGGCCCGCGAGGCCGCCCAGCGCGACGGCGAGACCGCGGTCGCCGCCGCCTGGGACGGTCACGCTCAAGCGCTGTTCACCGTCGCGGACACGATCAAGCCCACCAGCGCCGAAGCCATAACGCGCCTCAAGGCGCTCGGGCTGCGCCCGGTGCTGCTGACCGGCGATAACCAGGCCACCGCCCGCACGGTCGCCGCGCAGGTGGGGATCGACGAGGTGATCGCCGAAGTTCTCCCGGCCGAGAAGGCCGACGTCATCCGCCGGCTGCAGGGCGAGGGGCGGGTGGTGGCGATGGTTGGCGACGGCGTCAACGACGCGCCCGCGCTCGCTCAAGCCGATCTCGGGCTGGCGATCGGGACCGGCACCGACGTCGCGATCGAAGCCTCCGACCTGACGCTCGTCTCCGGTGATCTGCGCGTCGCCGCGGACGCGATCCGCCTCTCCCGCCGCACGCTGCGGACGATCAAGGGCAACCTGTTCTGGGCCTTCGCCTACAACATCGTTCTCGTTCCCGTCGCCATGGCCGGATACCTCAACCCGCTGTTCGCCGGCGCCGCGATGGCCTTCTCCAGCGTCTTCGTCGTCTCCAACTCACTGCGGCTGAAGCGCTTCCACGCGCTGGACGCAGCGGAGAATAAAATCTCCAGGACTTCGGAGTCTGGATCCGCACCACTGAACGAGGGGGAGTAGATGTCAGCACCCGCCAAGCCCGTACGGCTCGTCGCAACCATGCTCGCATCGCTCGGAATGGCAGCCCTCGGGGGCTGCGGATCGAGTAGCTCTTCCACCCAGGCCACCTCCGCGCGCGCCTCGCTGGCGGCGGGGTGTCGCGCTGGCGGCGCGGACCAGACGGTGCGCACCGCGGCGCACGTGTTCCTGCTGCACGTGGGCCCGGGAGAGACGATGGTGATGCCGGCGGACGTGAAGGCCAAGCACCTCACCTCCGGCGAGGAGATGCTGGGCGGATCGATGGCGGGAATGTCCCCCGGGGTGGCGTCCGGAAGCTCGGTGCCCCGCCACCTCGAGGTCCACATCTGCGACCGCGCCACCGGCAAGGTCCTCACCGGCGCGATGCCGGCGATCACGCTCGCGCCGTCCACCGGTGCGACCCCCGAGCAGGTCCCGGTGATGCTGATGGAAGGGATCGGCGCCGGGGTCAACGATTACCACTACGGCAACAACGTGATGATGCGCCGCGGCGGGACGTATGTCGTAACCGTGCGGCTGGGCTCAGACCGCTCCGTGTTCAAGTACACAATGCCGCGCACCGGCTAGCGCGCCCACGATGAGGAGAACACCCCGAACCGCCTCGCCAACGCCGCCGCAATGCTCGCCGCCGGCGGCGGCACGATCATCCTTGCCGCCTGCGGCAGTTCGAACAGCAGCTCTGGCCACAGCCAGGCGAGCGTAAAGCCAATCAAAGGCGAGCAATAGCTGCCCGCAGAACGCCGCCGGCGACGCCTCCTACTCGGGCCGGTGCGACGGTGGGTGTCAACACGGCGATGGTGGGGATGACGAGCATGCACTACACGGCGAAGGCAAACCCGGTCGGCCCCCGCCGCCCACCCCCGGGGCGGCGCCGCTTAAACTGAGCGTGATGACGGAGACCGACGGCTTGACTGCCGCAACGAGGCCGGGGCCGAGGCGGGGATTGGCGATGCTGGGCGTGGTGGCTGTCTGCGCCGCTGCCATCCTCGGCGGCAATCTGTTCGGGCTCCGGGACAGCCTGCTCGGGTCCGCGACACCCGCCGCAAAGCCGGTCGCGGTGAGCCCGTTCGCGCAGATCGGGTCGGTCGGTAAGCGGCAGAGCACGGTGCTGCGCTCCCAGCCGTGGTGGCAGGGGGTGGACCGGCTGCAGGGCGCGACTGGCACCACCGGCCATAGCTTCACGGTCGACGGGTCCGCCGCTCAGTGGCGCGCGAAGTGGACCTGCCAGCGCGGCAGCCTGACCGTGCACGCCGCCCGACGCGCAGCGTCGTTGATCAACGGCACGTGTCCCGGGACCGGCACGGCCTACTCGACCCAGACCGGGAGCACGAGCCTGTCCGTGAGCGCCGCCGGCCCGTGGACGCTGCAGGTCGACCAGCAGGTCGACGTGCCGCTCGTCGAGCCGCCGCTGCCGTCGATGACCGCCCCCGGAACATCGACGGCGTTCACGAGCGCTCTGTACCGAATCGACCAGATCGGGACGGGGCGCATGACCATCTACCGGCTCGCCAGGGGAAGGTACGTGATGCGCCTGGCGAGTTTCTACGTCACTCCGAACATCGACCTGGAGATTCGTCTCAGTCCGCTCAAATCGCCCCACAGCACCCATCAGTACCTCAGCGCACCGTCCGCACTGGTCGCACCCCTCGACATCACGACCGGGTCGCTCAACTTCACCCTGCCGAGCAGTGTCGATCCCACGAAGTACCGTTCGGTGGTCATCTGGTGCCCGCTGATCAACAGCGCGTACGCCGCCGCCCCATTGACGCCGTGACCGGCTCGTCGATCGCTTCGGCGGGCGCGGCGAGGGTGCCGAGCATTCTGATCGGTTCGCGACGCATCCCCGTCGTGCTGCCCAGCCGGCGGGACCCGCGGCTGCGACTGTCGGCGGTCATCGTCACCCTGCAGATCCTCGGGCAGGCCGTTCTGGGCTTCAAGGTGTCGATCGCTCAGATCCTGGTGTCGGTGGGAGTCGCCGCGGTGATCGAGACGGCCGTGACGTGGCGCCGGGACCGCGTGCTGATGTGGCCGGCGAGCGCGCTCCTCACCGGCAACAGCGTCGCCTTCATCCTGCGCGCCTCGGGGACCCGTCACGGCGACTGGTGGAGCCTTCACGGCATCCAGTACTTCATTCTCGCCGTGGTCCTGTCGCTGGCCTCGAAGTACTTCATCCGGGTCGGCAACAGCCACATATTCAATCCTTCCAACGTGGGTCTCGTCGCGACGCTGCTGGTGATCGGCCCGGTGCACGTGTTTCCCCAGTACCTCTGGTGGGGACCGAGCGGCACGCCGCTGACGCTGGCCCTGATCGTGATCCTGGCTGGTGCGATATGGGTGCTGCGGTCGGTGCGGATGACGACCATGGCGCTGGCGTTCCTGATTCCCTTCGCGGCCCTGGTCGGCGTGCTCGCGGCCGGCGGTCAGAGCTTCATCGCGATCTGGCACACCGGCCCGGTGAGCGGGGCCTCGTACTGGCTCGACATCTGCCTTTCGCCCGAGGTGCTGATCTTCGTGTTCTTCATGATGCCGGACCCGAAGACCGCTCCCAGAACGCGGCCCGGACAGATCGTCTTCGGCACCGGCACGGCGCTGCTCGCGGTCGGCCTGCTCGCGCTGCAGCCCACCGAGTTCGGGATCAAGATCGCCATCCTGGCCAGCCTCACCGTCTCGTGTGCGCTGAGCCCGCTGGTTGG
>JBPCPO010000115.1:0-7708 GCA_050999075.1 Solirubrobacteraceae bacterium | reverse complement strand
GTCGACTTGGTGGCAGCGTCGCTGCGCGTGGGCCCAGCGGGGCCCGCGCCGATCGGCGGCGGACGCGTCGGCGGGGGTATGCGCCCGAAGCTGGCCGCGTGCGTGGACGCGATCGCGGGCGGCGTCTCGTTTGCCCACATCGTCGACGGGCGGGTGCCGCACTCGCTGCTGCTCGAGCTGTTCACCGATGCCGGCCAGGGCACGAGGATCGGTCCGAGCTGATGAGCGCCCCGGCCTCGCAGTCCGGGTCGCCTGGGTCGCCTGGGTCGCCTGGGTCGTCTGGGTCGCCCGCATCGCCCGCATCGCCCACGTCGCCCACGTCGCCCACGTCGCTGGTCGAGTTGCAGGCGCTCGAGCGCGCGTACGCGATCGGGACCTACGCCCGCAATCCGGTGGTGTTCGTGCGCGGCTGCGGCTGCCGGCTGTGGGACTCCGAGGGCCACGAGTACCTGGACTTCCTGGCGGGGATCTCGGTGCTGAACGTCGGCCACTGCCATCCGCGCGTGGTGGCGGCGGTGCGCGAGCAGGCCGGCCGGCTGATGCACGCGAGCAACCTCTACTACACCGAGCCGGGGTTGGCGCTCTGCGCTCACCTGGCGCAGAGCGCGCTGGGCGGGAAGGTGTTCCTCTGCAACTCGGGCGCGGAGGCCAACGAGGCGGCGATCAAGCTCGCGCGGCGCGCGCGGCCGGGGGGGAAGATCGTCGTGGTCGAGGGGGCGTTTCACGGCCGCACCTACGGTGCCCTGTCAGCGACCCCGCAGGAAGCCAAGCAGGCGCCGTTCGCGCCGCTGGTACCGGGATTCGTGGTCGTGCCCAAGGATCCGGGCGCGCTGGCGGCCGCGGTCGACGAGCAGACCGCCGCGGTGATGCTCGAGCCGATCCAGGGGGAGACGGGCATCAACGTCCTCTCCGACGAGCTGCTGCGCGCGACGCGCGCGGCGTGTGACCGCACCGGCGCCGCGCTGATCTTCGACGAGATCCAGACCGGCATGGGGCGCACCGGGACGCTGTGGGCCTACGCGCAGACCGACGTGATACCCGACGCCCTGACCAGCGCCAAGGCGCTCGGTGGTGGCATGCCGATCGGCGCGCTCGTGACCGGGCCGCGGCTCGCCGACGTCCTTCAGCCCGGCGACCACGGCTCGACCTTCGCCGGTGGTCCCGTGGTCGCAGCGGCGGCGCTGGTCGCGCTCGAGATCTGCTCTGACCCGCAGCTGCTGGCGCGGGTGCTGGCGCTCGGGTCGCGGCTGGCGGATGGCCTCGGGCGCCTGGGCTTCGTGCGGGCGGTCCGGGGCCGGGGACTCATGCTGGCGATCGATCTGGTCGATGGGGTGTTCGCGCCCGAGCTCGCTCGCCGCGCGCTGCTCGAGCAACGCCTGGTCGTCAACGCCACCGGCCCCGGAACGATCCGGCTGGAGCCGCCGTTGATCGTCTCGGAGGGCGAGGTCGACGAAGCGCTCGCGCGCCTGGCCGCGCTGGAGTCGTGACCGAGCTCCTGCCGCCGCCCGGGATGACGCTCGAGACGGCGGTCCGGGCGCTGACGCGAATGCTGCCGGTGCGAGACGGCGCCCGGGGCGAAGCCGATCGCACCTTCTTCGACACCTTCGACGGGCTGCTGCACGCCGCCGGGCTCTCGGCGGTGCACGAGCGCGGGGCGCTGGCGCTGGTGGAGCGCGATGCGGGCGGGATGCGTGCCGGGGGCCGCGCGGGCGATGCGGGCGGGATGCGTGCCGGGGGCGGCGCGGGCGGGATGAGACGCGGGGACGGGGCGGGGGATGCGTGCGGGGTGCGGGCCTGGGCCGGCGTCCCCCTGCCCGTGCGTCCGCTGCTCGTGGACGAGCTGGAGTCCGGGCCGCTGCGCGAGGCGCTGCACGCCGTGGTCGGACCCCGGGCGCTGCTGGCGCTCGTCCACGTTCGCAGCCATGTCCGCGAGCTGGGGGTGCTCGACGACGAGCGCAAGACGATCGTGCGCCTGACCGCGGAGGCTCCGGCGCTGGTGTCCGCGAGCGGTTCTCACCGCCCCCTTCGTCCGCGGGTGCGGCTTGACCTCGTCCGCGGCTACGAGGAGGAGCTGCTGCGCCTGCGCGAACGGCTCCTGCAGGAGCTAGCCTTCGTGCCCGTCGAGCAGCCGCTGGTGGACGAGGCGCTGGAAACCGCGGGCCGCGATCCTGGCGGAGCGGCGTTGCAGATCGAGGTGGCGCTGCGCGGCGAGCAGCGTGCCGACGAGGCGAGCGCCGCGGTGCTCAGACGGCTGCTCGAGGTGATCGAGGCGAACTTCGAGGGGGGGATCGCAGACATCGACAGCGAGTTCCTGCACGATCTGCGCGTCTCGGTGCGTCGCTCGCGCACTGTGCAGCGCCAGTTCAAGGGCGTCTTTCCGCCGGTCGAGCTGGCGCAGGTCCGAGCCGGGTTTCGCCGGCTGCAGCAGGTCACCGGCGACACCCGGGACCTGGACGTGTACGTGCTCGATTTCGATGCCATGGGCGAGCTCGTGCCCGAGTCGATGCGGGCCGACCTCGAGCCCCTGCTCGGTGTGCTGCGCCACCGGCGGCGGATCGCCCGCCGCGAGATGGTCCGCGCCCTGCGCGAAGACCGGACCGGGTTGCTGCTGGCGGGCTGGGCGTCGTTGCTCGGCGGCCTGGTCGAGCTGCCCGCCGACGGGCGCCCCGACGCGGGAGCACCGATCGGCGCGCTCGCGGGCGAGCGGATCCGCAAGGTCTACCGGCGGATGGTGAAGATGGGCCGCGCGATCGACCCCGGGGGTCCGCCGCAGGCCTACCACGACCTGCGCAAGCAGGGCAAGGAGCTCCGCTATCTGCTCGAGCTGTTCGGTGCCTCGCTCTACCCGGCCGACGTGGTGAAGCCGATGATCAAGTCGCTCAAGGCACTCCAGGACACGCTCGGACGCCATCAGGACCGCGAGGTCCAGCGCGAGGTCCTGCGATCGCTGCGTGACGAGGTCGCGGCACTCCCCGGCGGCCCTGGCGCGCTGATGGCGATGGGGGCCCTCGTCGAGCGCCTGGGCGAGGACGAGCGCGCCGCCCGGGCCGAGTTTGCGCAGCGGTTTGCCGCCTTCGCCGAGAAGGCGCAGCGCAAGCGGGTCAAGAGGACGTTCGGGTGACCCGAGTCATCGCCACCACCGCGGCCGTGACGGAGCGTCTTCGGTGAGCCGGATCCTCGCCACGTACAACATCAAGGGAGGCGTGGGGAAGACGTCGGCCGCGGTCAATCTGGCCGTGCTGGCGGCGCGGGGAGGCTCCCGCACGTTGCTGTGGGATCTCGATCCGCAGGCGGCGTCGACCTACCTCTTCCGGGTCAAGCCCAAGGTCCGGGGCGGCGGGCGCAAGCTCGTGCGAGGGGCCAGCGACGTCACCGAGCTGATCAAGGGCACCGACTATCCCGGCCTCGATCTGCTCCCGGCCGACTTCTCCTACCGCTACATGGATCTGGCGCTGGATCGTCTGAAGCGCTCCTCGCGACGACTCGCGCGCGTGCTCGAGCCGCTGCGCGGCCACTACGACTACATCTTCCTCGACTGCCCGCCGAGCATCTCCCTGGTCTCCGAGAGCGTGTTCGCGGCCGCGGACGCGCTGCTGGTGCCGATCATTCCCGCCACGCTGTCCTCGCGCACCTTCGAGCAGCTCTCGGAGCTGGTTGCGGGGGGCCCGGCGGTGCTCGGGTTCTTCTCGATGGTCGAGGTGCGCAAGTCACTGCACCGCGAGGTGATGGCCCGCTTGCGGGCCGAGCACCCGACGACGATGCTGGGCGCCGCGGTCCCGGCGTCCGACGAGGTCGAGCGGATGGGGGTGCAGCGAGACGTCGTGGCCTCGTTCGCCCCCGGGGGACGGGCGGCGATGGCCTACGAGGCGCTGTGGTACGACGTGCGAGCAAGGCTGGGGGAGTGGTAGTTCGAAAAACCCAAACCGTGGGGAGGGACCTGGACGATCGAATACACCGTATGCGGGCGTTCGATCGTCCAGGTCGGGAACCGTGCGGTGAGGGACCCCCGTATTGCCGGAGAGCAACCCCCGTATTGCCGGAGAGCAATAACCTCTGGCGTCCCGATGGCTGACCCCGCGCCCCCGCTCACCGCCTCCTACCTCGCCGATCCCGCCGACGTGCATCGCGTGCTGCTGCTCTACAGCGGCGGTCTGGACACCAGCGTGATGCTCAAGTGGATCCAGGATCGCTACGAGGCGGAGGTTGTCGCCCTGACCGTCAACCTCGGGCAGCCCGGCGAAGATTACGAGGTGGTCCGCGGCAAGGCGCTGCAGCTGGGCGCGCTCGAATGCCGCGTCGTGGACGCGCGCGAGGAGCTCGCGCGCGAGTACGTGCTCCCGGCGATCAAGGCGAACGCGATCTACGGCCTCGGCTACCCGCTGTTCACCGCTCTGGGTCGGCCGCTGATCGCCAAGCTCGCGGTGCAGCACGCCCGTGAGACCGGGTGTGACACGATCGCTCACGGCTGCACCGGCAAGGGCAACGACCAGGTTCGGATCGAGGCCACGATCGCGACGCTCGCGCCTGAGCTGAAGGTGATCGCGCCGGTGCGCTCCTGGCGGATGGGCCGTGAGGAGGAGGTCGCCTACGCCCGCGAGCACGGAATCCCGATCAAGGGCGGGACCGAGGTGGCGCCCTACTCGATCGACGACAACCTGTGGGGACGATCCAGCGAGGGCCGCTGGATCGAGGACCTGGATCACGCCCCCGATGACGACGTCTTCCAGCTCGTCACGCTTCCGGAGCAGGCGCCCGACGTCGCCGAGGTCGTGACGGTGGAGTTCGAGCGGGGAGTGCCGGTGGCCCTGGACGGGGAGCGGCTGGCGCTGGTCGAGCTGCTCGAGCGTGCCGCCGAGCTCGGCGCTCGCCACGGGGTCGGGATCGTCGACCACATCGAGGATCGGATCGTGGGCCTGAAGGTGCGCGACATCTACGAGGTTCCGGCGGCGGCGATCCTGCTGCTCGCCCATCAGGAGCTCGAGCGCCTCGTCGGGACCATCCACCAGAACCAGCTCAAGCCGATGCTCGACCAGAAGTGGGCCTACCTGGTGTACGCGGGGCTGTGGCTCGAGCCCCTGCGGTCCGACCTCGACGCCTACATGGAGGCCGCCAACGCGCAGGTCACCGGGACGATCGGGATCAAGCTCTACAAGGGCTCGGCGCGCGTGGTCACCCGCTCCTCGCCGGGCGCCGTCTACGACGCTCAGCTGGCGACGTTCTCGGAGTCGGGCGGGTTGTTCTCCCACGAGGCCGCCCCCGGATTCATCGAGCTGTGGTCGCTGCAGTCACGCATGGCGTGGAGACTGCGCCATGAGGGCGGGTAGTGAGGCGGGTCGGGTTGAGATCTCGTCCGCCCGGGTAGCCAGCGCCAATGGCTTACAGAATGCTCGGCTTCGCGGTCTGGCAGCTCGGCAAGTGGTACGTGCGCCGTCGCGTGCGGGACTCCAGCCAGGAGCTTGCGCTGGCGGGGGTGACGGCAGTGGTGGGGTTCGGCGTATTGGCCGCCCAGCGCCGCGCGGCCGGCGCGAGCTGAGGTTGAGCGCTGAGATCCTGATCAGACGCCGATAGGCGCGGAGCGCCGCGGGAACCGGCGCGAGCGCGGTGGATCCGTCCGGGGAGCGGCTTATCGTCACTGACCATGACGACGCTGCGCGCAGTGCCTTGGGCATTCGGGGTTGATGCGGTAACCAGGGCGCGGGAGCTTGACGCAATCGCGCGCGGTCACGAGTTCGACTCTGCGGCCCAAGCGCTCGATTCCGAGACCCAGGCCGGCTCGGAGACGCCCGCGGTCCGCATCGACCATCTCGAGCGCGAGCTCGAAGGCGTCCGGCGCGAATCTGGACGCCTGCACGACCTGCTAGAGGTGGTCCAGCGCGCACGCCTCGTGGCCGAGCAGAGGGCACACGCCGAGCACGCGCTGCGGATGGAGTTCGAGCACATCCTGCGACGGCGGATCAACGCGTCCGAACAGGTCACGGCTGCTGCCCGATCGGCGCGTGAGCGCGCCGAGAGCGGAATGGCGCGGGCGCAGTCGCTCGCGGAGGACGCCGAGCACCGGGCGGAGCAGGCGGAGTCGCTCGCGGCCGGTCTCGAGCGTCTGCTCCGTGACGACACCGCCCGCTGCGCGTACGTATACGACGCCGTGCAGAGACTGCGAGCCGAGCTCGACGCGGCGCGCCGGATGTGGCCGGCGCAGGGACCGGTCCAGCCTGGGCTGGCGAGTCCGCGCGGGGCTGCGCACGCGGCTGTGCTCGCCGGAGCGCGGGAGCCCGGACCGTCCGCGGCCGTAGCGCCCGACCGCTTGTCGGCGGCGCTGGGGCGCCTGCGTGCCGCTGCCCCGGAGCGCGGTGAGGAGGGCGACGCCGGGTCGGCGAACCATCCCTCTCCTCAGCGCTGGCGCGCGAGGCTGCACCGGTGGACCCGGCGACTGGCCTGAAGCCGCACACAGCGGCGAAATCGACCCGGCACCGCCCGCAGGAGCCGAATGTGTCCGCGGCCGCGCCTATGCTCGGAGGCTCCGAATGAGTCCCGCCTGCGCCCACTTGCACGTCCATTCCGAGTACTCACTGCTCGACGGGGCGTGCAACATCGATGCCCTAGCGGCGCGCGCAGCCTCGTTCGACCAGCCGGCTCTGGGGCTGACCGACCACGGTGTGATGAGCGGTGCGGTCGAGCTGTTCACCGCGTGTCGCAAGCATGGGGTCAAGCCGATCTTCGGCTGCGAGGCCTACGTCGTCGAGGATCACGCCCGCCGAGCCCCGGGAAGGCTCGAGCGTTTTCATCTCACCCTTCTGGCCGCTACGCCGATCGGCTACCGGAACCTGGTCAAGCTCTCCTCGGCGGGCTTCCTGGACGGGTTCCAGCGCGGCAAGCCCGCGGTGGACCTCGAGCAGATCGCCGCGCACGCGGAGGGGGTGATCGCGCTCACGGGATGCCTGCAGTCGCGCTTCTGCCGGCATCTGGTCGAGGGACGCACCACCCAGGCGCGCGCACATGCCGATGAGCTGATCGACGCCTTCGGCGCCGAGAACGTGTACTTCGAGGTGCAGAAGAACGGGCTCGCCGACCAGGACCGGGCCAACGAGGGAATCGTGCGAATCGCCCGCGACCTGGGCCGACCGCTGGTCGGCACCGGTGACGTCCACTACCTGCGCCGCGAGGACTACCACCACCACGCGGCTCTGCTGTGCGTGCAGACCAAGTCCACGCTCAGCCAGCCGAAGATCAGCTTCGACACCAACGAGTTCTACCTGCGTTCCAACCCGGAGATGACCGAGGCGTTCTCGGAATGGCCGGAGGCGATCGCCACCACGCTCGAGATCGCACAGCGATGCGACGTCGAGCTCGAGCTCGACCGCCAGCTGATCCCGCGCTATCCCACGCCGGACGGCGAGACCGAAGCCGGCCATCTGCGGGGACTCGTCGACCAGGGGCTCCACCTTCGCTACGGGACCCCACCGCCCGCGCAGGCGCTCACGCGGGCGGACTACGAACTCGGGGTGATCGAGCGGATGGGGTTCAACGCCTATTTCCTGATCGTGTGGGACTTCGTCAGGTACGCCAAGGACAACGGGATCGCGGTCGGCCCCGGACGTGGCTCTGCCGCCGGATCGATCGTCGCCTACTGCCTGCAGATCACCGACGTGGACCCCCTCCGACACGACCTGCTGTTCGAGCGCTTCCTGAACCCCGAGCGCGTCTCGATGCC
>JBPCPO010000103.1:0-9175 GCA_050999075.1 Solirubrobacteraceae bacterium | reverse complement strand
ACCGTGCACTTCGTCGACGAAGGGGTGGACAGCGGGCCGGTGCTCCTGCCGCGCGCGCTCGCGCTGCCCCCCCCCCTTGCCTTCGCCTCGTTGCTTTCTCTTCTCCCCTCTCTCTCTCCCTCTCTTCTCCCCTCTTCTTTTTTTCCGTTGTCCCCCCGCCGCCCCTCTCCCCCCCCCCCGGCGGCGTCCCCTTAGCCCTCGACCGGGAACGACGCCCACGCCACTCCAGCGTCGGCGGCACGAGCCAATGCTCGTGCGTCATGCCTGTCCGATGCCACCGCGACGATCTCGATGCCATCGCGTCCGTGCACCGTGTCGAGCAGCGCCTGCAGGTTGGTGCCGCGCCCCGACGCCAGCACGGCGATCTTCACGGTGCCCGTAGCTTGGGAAAGCGCCCGCCGGTCGAACCCAGCGTCCCGGCCGCGAGCAGCTGGTCGACCCTCCCCAGCACGTCCGCCGAACGCAGGTGCGCGAACGCACCATAGTCAGCCAGTTCGTCGTAGGCCTGCGTCGCGATCACCTTGGAGCGCCCGCCGCGCAGGATCTCGACCGCACGCGTCCGGCCGACGGAGGGCCGCGCGCTCCTCACCACCTTGATGATCGCCTCGTCCAGCGACGCCTTGCCCGCCGACCCCTCGGTCAGCGGCGCGTGGGCGCCTGCACCCGCGGCGGCCCCCGACCTACGGGGCGCAGGCGCGGCGCGAGGCCGGCGCCCCGCCACCCGCCCCGCGCCGGCGCGAGACTCCGGTACGGGCCGCGCATGGGTGACCCCAGCGCAGACGTCGCAGCAGGGCACCCCCGCCGCCGGCTGGCACTGATCGCCGAAGTGGGACAGCAACGCCACCCGTCGGCAGCGGGAGCGCTCGACGTAGTCCCAGATCGCCCGGTACTGCGCCCACCGGGCCTGCTCGGACTCGCGGACCGACCTGCGGCCGATCGCCGCCGCGCGTCCATCCCCGTCCGCCGGCGCACCCGTGTTCCCGTCTGACTCGGCCGACCCTGAAGCACCATCCGCCGTGCGGGCGCGCTGGATGAAGTAGACGTGCAGGGCCTTGTCGCGCTGCTCGGCGAACAGCAGGCAGCGTGCCGGTCTCCCGTCGCGACCCGCACGGCCGGCCTCCTGGTAGTACGCCTCGAGCGAGCTCGGCACCGATGCGTGACAGACCGTTCGCACGTCGGCCTTGTCGATTCCCATCCCGAACGCGTTCGTGGCCACGATCACCCGGACCTCTCCGGCCATGAAGCGCTCCTGGGCACTCGCGCGAGCGCTTCGGCTGAGCCCCGCGTGATAGGAGAGGACCTCCTCGTCGAGCCCGGCCGGCCCGCTCAGCCACTCCGTCAGCTCCTCGCTCAACGCGCGGGTGCCCGCATAGACGATCGCCGGCAGTGCATCGGGCTTGCCCAGTGCCGCGGCGATCCGCCGTCGCTTGGCGACCCCGCCGGCACACGGCAGCACGGCAAAGCGGAGATTGGGGCGATCGAAGCCGGTCGTCACCCGCACCGGATCGCGCAGAGCCAGCCGCCGCGCGATGTCGTCGGCCACACGCGGGGTCGCTGTGGCCGTCAGGGCGATGGTCGCGCGGGCACCCACGCGCCGGGAGGCCTCGGCGAGGGTGAAGTAGTCAGGACGAAAGTCGTGGCCCCATTGCGAGACGCAGTGCGCCTCGTCGACCACGAACAGCCCGATGCGCGCGCCCCGCAGGGCGCGCGCGAAGCCCGGGGACGCGAATCGCTCGGGCGCGACGTACAGGATCTGGGCCTCGCCCCGCGCGGCCCGCTCCACCGCGGCCACGTTCAGCGCGTGGTCACGCTGGGAGTTGACCAGCTCGACTCGGCCTGGCGCCACCTTGCGCAGCGCCTGCACCTGATCGGCCATCAGCGACACCAGCGGCGAGACCACCAGCGTCAGGTCATCGCGCATCAGCGCCGGAAGCTGGTAGCAGAGCGACTTCCCGGCTCCCGTCGGCATCACCACCAGCGCGTCGCGCTCGCTGCACACGGCAGCCACCGCCTCGGCCTGGCCGGGCCTGAACTGCTCGAAGCCGAAGATGCTGCGCAGCGCCTCGCGGGAGTCCATCGTGTGCCGACGATAGCGACGGCGGCGGCGGCTCCCGAGCGCTAAACCGGCGCCAGCGGCAGCTCGGCCTCCAGCGCGTGCTTGCCGCCCGAGTCCTCGGTCCCGGCGAGCGGGTACTCGCCGCTGAAGCAGGCGTCGCAGTGAGCATCGCGCGAGCCGTCGACGGCATCGTAGACCCCCGCCAAGGACAGGTAGTGCAGCGAGTCTGCCCCCAGCTCGGCGGCGACCTCCTCGACGGTGCGACCATGGGCGATCATCTCCTCGCGGGTGGACATGTCGATTCCGTAGTGGCAGGGATGCTTGATCGGGGGGGCGGAGATCCGCAGATGGATCTCGGCGGCACCGGAGTCGCGCAGCATCTTGACGATCTGACGGGTCGTGTTGCCCCGCACGATCGAGTCGTCGACGACGACCAGGCGCTGGCCGGCGACGACCTCGGGCAGGGGATTGAACTTCAGCCGCAGCCCCTGGCGGCGGAGCTCCTGCCCGGGCTGGATGAACGTCCGCGCGACGTAGCGGTTCTTGATGAAACCGTCGTCCTGGGGAAGTCCCGCGGCGCGCGCGAGTCCCCTCGCGGCCGGATTGCCCGAGTCGGGCACCGCGATCACCAGATCCGCCTCCACCGGCGCCTCGCGCCACAGGTTCTCGCCCATCCGCCCGCGCGCGACCTGCAGCACCGTGCCGCCCATCCGCGAGTCTGGCCGCGCGAAGTAGATGTACTCGAACACGCAGAAGGCGCGCCGCGCCGAGCCCGCGACGATCTGCGAATGCACGCCCCGCTCGTTCAGGGTCACCACCTCTCCGGGCTCGACGTCCCGCAGGAGCCGCGCGCCGATCAGATCGAACGCGCACGACTCGCTGGCGACGCAGTACGCGCGGTGGCCGCCGTCCTCGATCACCCCGAGCGCCAGTGGCCGTAGCCCGTGCGGATCGCGAAACGCGACCACCGCGTCGTCGGTCATCACGACGGTCGAGAACGCTCCGCGCAGCCGCGGCAGCACGTCGGCCACGGCGTCCTCGATGCGGTCGGCGGGATGGGTGGCCAGCAGCGCCGCGATGATCTCCGAGTCCGAGGTGGAGCGAAACGGGACGTCCCGCCCGCGCAACTCGGAGTGCAGCTCGACGGCGTTGATCAGATTGCCGTTGTGGGCCAGCGCGAGCGTCCGATGATCGTCGCGCACGATCGGCTGGGCGTTCTCCCACTGCGAGGAGCCGGTGGTCGAGTAGCGCACGTGGCCGATCGCCATGTCGCCCAGCAGCGAACGCAGCGTGTGCTCGTCGAAGACCTGGGCCACGAGTCCCTGATCGCGAATCGCCATGATGTTCCCACCCCGGGCCGCGGTCGCGATTCCGGCTGACTCCTGCCCCCGGTGCTGCAGCGCGAACAGCCCGAAGTACGCGAGCCTGGCGACGTCGTGCTCGGGCGCGTAGATCCCGAAGACACCACATTCGTCGCGCGGTCCATCGCGATGATCGTTCACAAGAGGCATCATGCCGCAGCCCTCGGCTGGGACTGGATCTGAGCCTAGCAGTGAAGTCCGAGCAGCTCCACCAGCCCACCCTCGCGCGCCGTCGCGAGCGCCGAGACTGCGACCTTCAGGCGTCCCTCTAGCTCGAGCTCGCCGCCGCCCACCCTTCCGATGATCGGGAAACCGGCGAGGGCCTGCTCCTCGCCGGAGACGACGAATCCCTGACCCGGCGCCTCTCCGAACAGCTCGAGCCCCGGCGGAACCTGGATCCGCGCCCCGATCCCCCCGGCGATGCAGCATTCGGCGAGCGCTACCGCCAGACCGCCCTCGGCGACGTCGTGGGCATTCTTGAGCGCCCCAGTCCGAATGGCATCCCGGACGGCTTGATGCGCCTCACGGGCGGCGCTCGCTTTCATCACCGCCAGCGGCCCGTCGGGCGCCATCCCCCGCAGCTTGGCCAGCTCGGACCCGGCCAGCGAGGGCGCGAATGGCCCCGCCAGCGCGATCGCGTCGCCAGGATCGGCGAAGCCCAGTCGCCCGGCGCGGGCCGGGTCGGGTAGCTGGCCGACCATCCCGACCACCGGCGTCGGGAAGATCGGTCCGCCCTGAGCCTCGTTGTAGAGCGACACGTTTCCCCCGACGACCGGAACCCCGAGCTCCGTGCAGGCTTGCGCGATTCCGTGCACCGCCTCGGTCATCTGCCAGGCCACGTGGGGCTTCTCCGGGTTGCCGAAGTTCAGGCAGTTGGTCAGCCCGAGTGGCTGGGCGCCGACGCAGGCCAGGTTCGCGGCGCACTCGTACACCGCCTCGGCCGCGCCGACCCGCGGATCACAGGCCACGCGCCGCCCGTTGCCATCGATCGAGACCGCGATCGCGGTGCCGTTCGCCAGCGCGAGCACGGCGGCGTCGGCCTCATCGGGACGGCGCACGGTGCGCGACTGCACGATGCAGTCGTACTGCTCGAAGACGGGCCGGCGGGAGGCTATGTTCGCCGACCCGAGCAGCGCCAGCAGCACCTCGGCGTCGGACTCCGAGCCGTCCAGAATCGGCTCGGGCGCCGGGTACAGGAGAACCGACCCGGGTCCATCCTCGTAGCGCACCGGTTCCAGGTCGTACAGCGGGCAATCGTCGACCAGGATGCCCACCGGCAGGTCCCCGACCACGCGGTCCGCGTCGAGCACCCGGAACCGGGGCGACGCGGTGACCGATCCGATCACCGCGCAGAGCGTGTCCCACCGCTCGCAGACCCCGATCACCTCGTTGACCCGCTCGGGCGCCACGACGCAGAGCATCCGCTCCTGGGACTCCGAGATCATGATCTCGAACGGCTCCATCCCCGGCTCGCGCAGCGGCACGCGCGCGACGTCGAGGTCGAGGCCGACGTCGCCCTTGCTCGCCATCTCCGACGCCCCGGAGGTCAGCCCCGCCGCGCCGAGATCCTGCAGGCAGACCAGCAACTCGCGGTCGAGGAGCTCGAGGCAGCACTCGAGCAGCTTCTTCTCGGCGAACGGGTCGCCGATCTGCACCGATGGACGCTTGGCCTCGTCGGACTCGCCCAGCTCGGCGCTGGCCAGGACCGAGGCTCCGCCGATCCCGTCGCGCCCGGTGAGCGCGCCGAGCAGCATCAGCACGTTTCCGGCCCCGGCGGCGGCGCTGCGGATCAGCCGCTCCGTGGGCGCCAAGCCGAGGCACATCGCGTTCACGAGGCAGTTCTGCTCGTAGCTGCCCTCGAAGTAGATCTCGCCGCCCACCGTCGGCACCCCGATCGAGTTGCCGTAGTGCCCGATTCCCGCCACCGTCCGTTCGAGCAGGTAACGCGAGCGCGGAGATGCGGCGAGCTCGCCGAAGCGCAGCGAGTCGAGCACCGCGATCGGCCGCGCCCCCACCGCGAACACGTCGCGCAGGATCCCGCCGACCCCGGTCGCGGCGCCCTGGAAGGGCTCGACCGCGCTCGGATGGTTGTGCGACTCGACCTTGAACGCCAGCGCCATCCCGTCGCCGAGGTCGACGGCGCCCGCGTTCTCCCCCGGGCCGAGCAGCACGTGCGGCCCGCCGGTGGGCAGCAGGCCGAGCAGCTTCTTGGAGTGCTTGTAGGCGCAGTGCTCGGACCACATCAGCGACAGCATCGCCAGCTCCACGACGTTGGGCTCGCGCCCCAGGCGCTCGAGGATCAGCGCGTATTCAGCGTCGGTCAGCCCCAGCGCCCGGTGCGGGCTAGGCGAGGACGCGGTGTCCAGCATGCGCGCACATCGACGCGAAGATCGCCATCCCGTCGGTGGAGCCGGTCAGAGGGTCGACGGCGTGCTCGGGATGGGGCATCAGCCCGAGCACGTTGCCGCGCTCGTTGCAGACGCCCGCGACATCGCCCGAGGATCCGTTCGGGTTATCCCCGGGGCGGTAGCGCAGCAGCACCTGACCCGCGGCCTGCAGGCGGTCGAGCTCCTCGGGCGAGGCGTAGAAGCGCCCGGTCATGTGCTTGACCGGAATCGAGAGCATCTGACCCGGGACACATTCGCCGGTGAACGGCCCGTCGGTGCTGAGAACCTTCACCTCGACCTGCCGGCAGACGAACCGCAACGAGACATTGGGCAGCAGCGCACCGGGCAGCAGCCCCGCTTCGCAGAGGACCTGAAAGCCGTTGCAGATTCCGAGCACGAGTCCCCCAGCAGCGGCAAACGCTCTGACCTCGCCCATGATCGGCGCAAAGCGCGCGATCGCGCCGGCGCGCAGGTAGTCGCCGTAGGAGAAGCCACCGGGCACGATCACCGCGTCGACGTCCTGCAGATCGGTGTCGGCATGCCACAGGATCACCGCTTCGCCGACCCGCCTCGCCGCCAGCAGCGCATCGACCTCGTCGCAGGAGCCGGGGAACCGCACGACGCCGAACTTCATCGCGACCGCCCCATGCCCTCGCGCTCCCCGGTCTCATCCTCCACGATCTCGTACTCCTCGATCAGCGGGTTGGCGAGCAGGCGCTCGCAGAGCTCGGGCAGCCGCGCCAGCGCTCCCGGCTCCACGTCGAGCTCGATCAGCCGGCCGACGTGCACGTTGGCCACGCCCTCGAAGCCCAGGGCCGGCAGGGCGCGCTGCACGGCCTGGCCCTGCGGGTCGAGAATCCCCGCCTTGGGCCTGACGAGCACGCGCGCCCGCATCAGGCTCCCGTCCTGCGTAGCCATGCCTCCAGCGGCTCGCCGGTGATCAGCTCGTAGGCCTCGAGGTACTTCTCCCGCGTGCGCGCGACCACATCCGGGGGGATCGGCGGCGCCGGCGGCGTGCGGTCCCATCCGGTCTCCGAGGCCCAGTCGCGTACGAACTGCTTGTCGAAGCTCGGCTGAGGGTGGCCGGGTCGGTACTGGTCGGCGGGCCAGAAGCGTGAGGAGTCCGGCGTGCAGACCTCGTCGCCGACCGTCAGCTCCCCGTTCGCGCCGAGGCCGAGCTCGAACTTCGTGTCGGCCAGGATGACCCCGCGCCCGGCTGCATGCTCGGCGGCGTGCTGGTAGAGCGCGATCGAGACATCGCGCGCGCGCTCGGTGAGCGCGCGGTCGCCGACCAGTCGCGCGGCGGCCTCGAAATCGATGTTCTCGTCGTGGCCCTCCTGGGCCTTGGTCGCGGGGGTGAAGATCGGCTCCGGCAGACGCTCTGACTCGCTCAGACCGGCCGGGACCGCGACCCCGCACACCGCGCCGGTACGCTGGTAGTCCTTCCAGCCCGAGCCGCTCAGATAGCCCCGTACGACGCACTCGATCGGGAGCATCTGGAGCCTGCGCACGATCATCGCGCGGCCCCGCGCCTCCTCGGGCACCCCGTCGTCGACCCCGAGGACGTGGTTGGGGACCACGCTCTGGGTTCGCTGGAACCAGAACGCGGAGAGGCCCGTGAGAACGCTGCCCTTGTCGGGAATCGTCGTCGGATGAACGACGTCGTAGGTCGAGATTCGATCGCTGGCCACGAGCAGCAGACGGGATGGTTCGCCCGGAGACTCGGGGCCGAGGTCATAGATCTCGCGTACCTTGCTCGAGGCCAGAAGGGGCAGGTCAGCGAGGGTCCTCACGCTGGGCGATCCTAGCAACGGGGTCGGCGGGGTCGGCGGGGTCGGCGGGCTGATCACTTCCTGCGGGAAGTGATCAGCCGACCAATCACGGGCGCGGCGCGATCTCGTCCAGCCGTCCCACGATCTCGTCGGCATAGCGGATGAACGGGGCGTAGTCGAAGATCGCCTCGAGGTCGAGACCCACGCCGCCCGGGTCGCCGGCGAGGAGCTCGCGCAGCGGCCGGTGCTCGTCGAGCGCCCGTTGCGCGAGCCCCTGGACGATCCGATAGGCGTCCTCGCGCGCCAGGCCCTGCGCCACCAGGGCCAGCAGGACTCGCTGAGAGAACAGGGCCCCATGGGTGATCTCGAGGTTCGCCGCCATCCGATCGGGGTCGATCACCATGCCGGCCACCAGCGCCAGGACCCGATGCTGCAGGTGATCGAGGAGGATGGTGCAGTCGGGCAGGATCACCCGCTCGACCGAGGAGTGGGAGATGTCGCGCTCGTGCCACAGGGCCACGTTCTCCAGGCCCGCCCCCAGGTTGGCCCGCAGGACCCGGGCCAGGCCGGCCAGCCGCTCGCAGGTGATGGGATTGCGCTTGTGGGGCATGGCCGAGCTGCCCTTCTGGCCGGCCCGGAACGGCTCCTCCACCTCCCCCACCTCCGTGCGCTGGAGGTGGCGGATCTCGGTGGCGAACAGCTCCACCGAGGCCCCCACCGAGGCGCAGGCCCACAGGTACTCGGCGTGGCGGTCGCGGGCCACGACCTGGGTGGCCGGCACCGGGCGCAGGCCCAGGGCGGCGCACACCCGGCGCTCCACCTCGGGGTCGACGTTGGAGTAGGTACCGACGGCGCCGGACAGCTTGCCCACCGCGATGCCCTCCCGGGCGGCCCGCAGCCGCGAGCGGTCGCGGTCGGCCTGCAGGCACCAGTGGGCCAGCTTGAGGCCGAAGGTGGTGGGCTCGGCGTGCATGCCGTGGGTGCGCCCGGCCATCGCCGTGTCGCGGAACTCGAGGGCCCGGGCCTTCAGGGCGGCGATGAGCTCGCCGACGGCCACCAGCAGCAGGTCGGCGGCCCGGGCCAGGGTGGCGCACAGGGCGGTGTCGACCACGTCGCTCGACGTCAGCCCGTAGTGCACCCAGTTCCCGGCCGGGGGCCCGATGGCCTCCTGGACCACGTCGACGAACGCGGCCACGTCATGGTCGGTGACCAGCTCCCGCTCGTTCACCGCGGCCACGAAGGCGGGGGTGACGTCGGGCGCCCGCTCGCGCACCGCCTTGGCGTCTTCTTCGGGCACCACGCCCAGGGCCGCCCACGCCTCGGTGGCCAGCACCTCCACGTCGAGCCAGACGCCGAACCGGGCCTGGTCGGTGAACAGGGCCGCCATCTCCGGCAGCGAGTAGCGCTCGATCACCGGTTCTGGGCTCGCAGGTCGTCGAGGCGGGCGGCCAGGGCGGTGTCGGTGATGGCCAGCATCTGCACCACCAGCAGGGCGGCGTTGCGGGCCCCGTCGATGGCGACTGTGGCCACCGGCACGCCCTTGGGCATCTGGACGGTGGCCAGCAGGGCGTCCTGGCCGTTGAGGGCCCCGCCGCTCAG
>JBPCPO010000102.1:0-24382 GCA_050999075.1 Solirubrobacteraceae bacterium | reverse complement strand
GAAATGGGGGGGTTGTTCGTCGGGCGGAGTCCGGGCACGGCGCCGCGGAATTACCGCGACACGCCGGAGCACTCCGGCGGGCGCCGCCAGCGCCTCGACGCCGCGCTGGCCAACGCGCTGCTCGCCGTGGAGATCCTCGTGGTGCTGTCCTGCTGGGGACCGCAGCCCGTCGGGTGGCTGTGGGTCGGCTCGCAGGTCGCCTACGCGACGGACTCCGTGTTCGTCGGCATCGGCGCCGCCTTCGCCGGCCTCCTGCTCACCGTCATGGGCACGCTGTGGGTCACGGTCCGCCTCGACGGCCTCTGGCGGATCCTGCGCCGGGCCGGCGGGCACGACCAGACGGAGGGCGTGCTCGGGCGCATCTTCATGTGGACGGCCGTCGTCGGAGGCGGCGGCTTCCTGCTCTGGCTGCTGCTCATCCAGGGTCCGGGGTCCACGCTGGTGTCGCCGCGGTCGTGAGCCGTCGGCGCCGCCGGCTGCTCGACTACTACCGGCAGTTCGAGGCGCTCTCCCCGGAGGAGGACTCCCAGCGGCTGCGGATCCGCCGCAGCGAGGAGCGCTCCCAGGAGCTCGCGCGCGTGCCGGACCTCGACATGGCGGGCTCGGCCTGGCACGAGCCGCCGGATCCCGAGATCATCAACGCGGCGACCTTCGCGCTGCGCCGCTCGATCAACCGCTATCCCGCCGTCGGCGCGACCGCGGCGGTGGAGGCCGTCGCCCGTCGTCACGGCGTCCCCGTGGAGCGCGTCGCGCTCGGGCACGGCGCCGGGCAGCTGCTGCAGGCCACCCTGCGCGAGCTGGCGGCCGGCGGGGAGGCGATCCTGCCCTGGCCCTCCTGGAGCCCGCTGCCCGCGCTCGCCGGGCGGGCCGGCGCCCGGCCGGTCGAGGTGCCGCTCGCCCCCGCCGGCGGCGTGGACCTCGAGGCCGTCGGCGACGCTGTGACCGAGCGGACGCGGGCGATCGTGCTGTGCTCCCCGAACGACCCAACGGGCGCCGTGCTCGACCGCGACAGGCTGCGCGCGTTCACCGGCGCGCTGCGGCCCGACGTCTCCGTGCTCGTGGACGAGGCGCTCGTGGAGCTGGCCGGCGAGCAGGCGTCGATGGCGCCGCTGATCGACGAGCTCCCGAACCTGCTCGTGCTGCGCTCCTTCTCGAAGGCCTGGGCGATGGCCGGTATGCGCGCGGGCTACGTGCTCGGCTCGGCAGCGGACGAGGAGCTGCTGCGCGTTCTCACGCCGGGCCAGGGCGTCGCCTCCCCCACGCAGGCGGCCATCGCCGCCGCCCTCGAGGACCCGGAGCGCGCATCGCGGCGGCTCGAGCGCCGCCGGCTCGCGGTCGCCGCCGAGCGCGCGCACCTCACCGCCCGGCTCGCGGGCACGCCGTTCAGCGTCCTCGGCTCTGCGGCGCACGTGGTCTGGCTGCGCGGCGAGGGCATGACCTCCGCCCAGATCGCCCACGGCCTCGCCGCCCGGCGCATCCACGTGGCCCCCGGTGCCGCCTGGGGCGACGAAGATCACGTGCGCGTGACGCTGCGCGAGCGCGGTGCGACGGACCGACTCGCCGCGGCGCTGAGCGTTCTCGCTGCAGAGCCGTGACCGCGCGCCTGACACGACGCACGACGCTGCACCGGTGGCGCGGTAGATTCGCGCCGACCACGAGACCTCGGGAGGCGCAGCACCAGGGACAAGGCCCGCTTGAAGGCAATTCCGCTCTTCGCCAACCTCGACGACGGCGATCTGCGGACGATCGCGACATTCGCGAACGAGACGAGCGTCTCCGAAGGCGAGGCGCTGGTCCGCGAGGGCGACTTCTCCTACGAGCTGATCGCCATCGAAGATGGGACGGCGGAGGTCCGCCGCGGTCCTGACATCGTCGCCACGCTCGGCCCGGGCGATCTCTTCGGCGAGATGGGCGTGCTCAAGAACGAGCTGCGCAACGCCACCGTCACGGCCACCTCGCCGATGCGCATCGTCACCCTCTCGACCTGGGAGGTCAAGCGCATGCGCAACATGCCGGGGGTGATGGAGAAGATCCAGGAGGCGGTCGACTCCCGCTCGTAGGCGCGGCTGCCCGCCCGCCCGTCACGCGGGTTCCGGCGTGAGGTCGGGCTCGGGCTCTACCGGCACGGGCGTCAGCGCTGCGGCGACGCAGACGAGCGCGAACGCCGCGATCCGCAGCACGAGCTGGAAGGTGGAGTCCGGCAGCGGCTCGGAGAAGACCAGCGGGCCCGAGGCGATCGTGACCACGTTGCCGACCGCGCTCGTGATCGCGATCACGGCGACGACGGGCCCGAGCTGGAGCGACCGCGCGGAGACCACCAGCCCCACGAGCGAGAGCAGCAGGATCACGAGCGCCAGCGGGTGCAGGAGCACCAGGCCGCCGATGTCCTGAAGGCGGCCGCTGAGCGCCTTGATCGCGACGTCGCTCGCGCCCCACAGGAGCCCGGCCGCCAGCGCCAGCACCGGCCCGGCGTGTGCCGGATCGCCGCGTACGACGACGGCGGCGGCGAGGCTCAGGGCGGTAAGGCCGCCGCAGTAGAGCACCAGCGGCCCGACCTCCCAGCTGCCGTGCGCGCTGTCGCCGGTGCTGCCGAGGGTCGCCGCCAGCAGCGCCAGGCCGATGGCCGTCACCGCCACGCCGATCCACTCGCGGCGGGAGACCTCCAGGCCGAAGACCCGGTCGGCGATCACCGTCAGCAGCGCCAGGCCGCCGGCGATCACGCTCTGCACGAGGCTGATCGGCGCGAGCGCGAGCGCGGCGACGTGAAAGCCCCACGAGCCCAGGGCGATCACGATCCCCAGCGTGTAGAGCGGCGAGCGAAACAGCGCCACCGAGCTGCTCAGCGGATGTCGCAGCGCCACCGGCGGCGCCTCGCGCGCCCCGCGGAACTTGTAGAGGAAGCCCGCAATGGACCCGAACGCGGTCAGGATCGCCAGGAGCAGCCCAAGCTCGACGGAGAGCGACACCGCAGGCGAGCCTACCGACGTTCAGGACCCCGCCCGCAAGGTCAGGTGATCAGCGGGATGATCAGCAGCGCGACGATGTTGGCCACCTTGATCATCGGGTTGATCGCCGGCCCGGCCGTGTCCTTGAAGGGATCCCCGACGGTGTCACCGGTGATCGCCGCCGCGTGGGCGTCCGAGCCCTTGCCTCCGTAGGCGCCGTCCTCGATCAGCTTCTTGGCGTTGTCCCACGCGCCGCCACCGGCGGTCATCGAGATGGCCACGAACACTCCGACGACGATCACGCCGATCAGCAGCCCGCCCAGCACCTGGATGCTGATCAGCCCGACGATGACCGTGAAGACGATCGGGATCAGGGCGGGGATGATCATCTCCCGCTGCGCGGAGCGCGTCACCAGGCTCACGCAGGTGCCGTACTCGGGCTGCTCGCTGCCGTCCATGATCCCGGGGTGCTCGCGGAACTGGCGGCGCACCTCCTCGACCACGGCGCTGCCCGCCCGCCCCACCGCCTCCATCGACAGGGCCGCGAACAGATAGACCATCAAGCCGCCGATCAGCAGGCCGATCAGGACTGGGGGACTGCCGATCGTGAAGTCCACGTTCTTGCCCCGGCCGGTGAGCTCCTGCTGGAAGGCGTTGAACAGCACCAGCGCGGCGAGCGCGGCCGAGCCGATCGCGTACCCCTTGGTGACCGCCTTGGTCGTGTTGCCGACCGCGTCGAGCTTATCGGTGACGGTCCGAACCTCCTCGGGAAGCTCGGCCATCTCGGCGATCCCGCCCGCGTTGTCGGTGATCGGACCGAAGGCGTCGAGGGCGACGATCAGCCCCGTGAGTGACAGCTGGGCCATCACCGCGACGCCGATCCCGTAGATCCCCTGCCCACCACCCCCGGCCAGCTTCCACGCCCCGAAGATGCCCAGCGCCAGCACGAGGGCCGGCAGCGCCGTCGCCTGGTAGCCCTGCGAGAGGCCCTGGATGACGTTGGTGGCGTGACCGGTCTGCGAGGCCCCGGCGGTCTTCTTGACCGGCGAGAACCGGGTCGAGGTGTAGTAGTCGGTGATCACGAACAGCAGCGCGGTGACCCCGATCCCGATCAAGGCGCAGAGATAGAACTTCCACCAGTGCGGCCCGGCAGCACCTCCCTTGTTGAACGTGACGCCGTCCATCAGCCACTTGGTCACGGGGATGAACGCCAGCGCGGCCAGGAAGCCCGACAGCGCCAGCCCCTGATAGAGCGCGCGCTCGACGTTCCCGACCTTGGACTTGACCGCGAAGGTGCCGATGATCGAGGCGATGATCGACACTCCGCCGAGCACGAGCGGGTAGAGCGCGACCGCGGACTGCTGGCGGAACAGCAGCACGCCGAGCAGCATCACCGCGACCGCGGTGACCGCGTAGGTCTCGAACAGGTCGGCGGCCATCCCGGCGCAGTCCCCGACGTTGTCGCCGACGTTGTCGGCGATCACGGCGGGGTTGCGGGGGTCGTCCTCGGGAATGCCGGCTTCGATCTTGCCGACCAGGTCAGCGCCGACGTCGGCGCCCTTGGTGAAGATGCCCCCGCCCAGACGGGCGAACACCGAGATCAGCGAGCCCCCGAAGCCCAGGCCGATGAGCGCGTCCACGGCGTGGCGCTGGCTCTCGCCCCCGATCGCCGTGAGAATGCCGTAGTACCCGGCCACGCCGATCAGCGCGAGCCCGACGACCAGCATGCCCGTGACCGCGCCGCCCCGGAAGGCGGCGTCGAGCGCGCCCGCGACGCCGCCCCGCGCGGCCTCGGCCACGCGGGCGTTGGCCCGCACCGACACGTTCATGCCGATGTAGCCGGCCGAGGCCGAGAACAGGCCTCCGATGGCGAACCCGATCGCCACACGGATGTTCTGAATCGGGATCAGGGCGATGAACAACACCACGCCGACACCGGCGATCGTGGTGTACTGGCGGTTCAGGTACGCGGACGCGCCCTCCTGCACCGCGGCCGAGATCGTGCGCATACGCTCGTTGCCGGGCGAGAGGGCGAGCAGCGACCGCGAGGTGAGGGCGCCGTAGAGAATGGCGGCGCCGGCGCAGATCAGCGCGATGACCACGCCGTGGTGCGTCAGAAAGCTGGACAAGAAGGTCCTCTCGAGAAGCTGTTAGTTCGGGGGGAGGGCGCGCTCCAGCGCCGCCAGAAACCGCAAAAGGGCCGCCCACCCGAATGGTCGAGCGGAGGCCCAGACGGCGCGGGAGTGTAGCGGCCCACGGGCCGCTACGTCAGCTCCCGGTCAGTCGCCGGGAATCCAGAGCCGTCCGCTGCGTCGCGCCGGCCCCGACTCCCCCGGCTCGGGCCCCGGCGGCGGGGTTCCGGGCGCCTGCGGCCCCGGGGTGGTGGCCGGCGGCCCGGGCGTGTGCGGCGGGAAGCCGCCCTCAGGGCTCGTGCCCTGCGCAGGTCCGCCGGCCGCGGTCACGGGCGCCGCCTCGCCGGGCGGGCCCCCGATTCTCACGAACGCGAGCTGCAGCTGGGACAGGGCCTCGCGGATCGGCGCCATCTGCTGGGGAGCGGACTGCTCGAGCAGGGGCAACGACGTGCGGATCGCCTCGATCGCCAGCCTGACCTGACCCGGATCACGCTCGGTCTCGGTCCCGGGAGCCAGTCCGGTCCGTCGCATGCCGAGGTTGACCAGCATGACCACGTGCTCGAGCAGCACATGCTCGACCCGCACCTGCTTCATCTCGGCCTCGTAGGCCGCCCGCAGCTGGTCTTCGGTTGGCTCCGGCTCCGTGGTGCTCATCGGCCTGAGTGTAAGGGGGGCACAGGGGCGGTCGAGCCGGACCTCGACCGTGGACCCGCCTCGCGGGCGTAGGTATCCCGCGTCTGCTCGACGGTGGTGGCGTAGACCTCGGCCAGGCTCATCCCCGCCTGCGTCATCCGCCGCTGACGCTGCGCGCCGTTGCGCTCCGGGAGCGCGACCTCGATCCCCAGCTCCGCCCGGACGGGGGCGCACCAGCGCAGCAGCCGGTCCAGCGCCGCCGCCGCCGGATAGCGCTCACCGCGCTTGAGATCGAGCAGCTCACCGTCGAGGCCGTAGCGCAATGCTCGCCATAGATTCTCCTCCAGCATCCGCCCCGGGAGGTCCTCGGTCGGCGCCCCCTCGTCGAGGTCCCGCGCCGCCTGAGCGACGCAGGCGACGATCAGCGCCGCCAACCCGTCGGACTCGCCGGCCGTGGACTGGGCATCGCAGATCCGGACCTCAACCGTGCCGAAGGCGAGATGGGGACGGATCGACCACCACACCTGCGTGTACTCGACGATCGACTCGGTGGCGACCAGAAAGTCGATGTAGCGCGCGAAGGCATCCCAGGTGCCGTAGGCGTCCGGGATTCCGCAGCGCGGGAAGCTGCGCGTGAAGATCTGTGTGCGCGCACTGTGCAGACCGGTGTCGCGGCCGTCCAGGAACGGCGAGTTGGCGGAGATGGCCAGCAGCAACGGCAGCATCGGGCGCAGACGATCGCATACGAGCACCGCCCGGTCCGCGCCCCGAATCCCCACGTGCACGTGCAGCGAGAACGTGTTGTTGCGCCAGGCGACGTACTTGAGGCCCTCCTCGACGCGGCGGTAGTGCTCGGTCTGGATGATCGGCTGCTCGCGATAGTCCGACCAGGGATGCGTCCCGGTGGCGCCGAGGGCGACCCCGTGAGAGTCCGCCAGCGCGAACAGCCGCCGCCGACGATCGTGCTGGGCCTCGAGCGCGCTGGCTACGTCCCGGCCACGACCGGAGCGGATCTCGATCTCGGAGGCGATCAGCTCGCCGGCGAGGGAGCCCGCGAGGATCGGATCAGTGGACGCGGCGTCCCGCAGGACCTCGAACCGTGGCACGAGCCCGAGCTCGTCAGGGTCGAGCAGGGCGAACTCCTCCTCCAGTCCAACCGTGCAGTCGGTCGAGTCGTCGAAGGCCGCCCGAGCGGTGTCCAGGTCGAGGTCCATGGTCGGAGGGTCCGTCCCGGGCCCTAGGTGAGGTAGAAGTACAGCGCGTAGAGCAGGTCGACGGCGGGGCTCGACGTGTGCACGGTGACCTCGGGCGGAACCTGGAGCAGGGCATCGGAGTAGTTGAAGATGATCTTCACACCGGCCTGCGAGAGATCGTCGGCGAGGCCCTGAGCCGCCGCCGAGGGCACCGCGAGGACCGCCACGACGATCTCCTGGTCGTCGATCACCGTGCGCAGCTCGGAGTTGTGTTGGACGCTCAGCGGGCCGATCTCGCGGCCGATCTTCTCTCGATCGACATCGAACACGGCCACCACCCGAAAGCCGTGGTCGGCGAACATGTCCGAGGTGGCGATCGCCGTGCCCAGGTTCCCCGCCCCGAACAGCGCGATGTTGTGCTGACCCGAGGTGCGCAGGATCTTGCGAATCTGGGTCACCAGCGAGTCGACGTTGTAACCCACCCCGCGCTTGCCGAACCGCCCGAAACCGGAGAGGTCACGGCGGATCTGGGTCGAGTTGACGTGCGTGTAGTCGGCCAGCTCCTGCGAGGAGATCGTCTCCTTGCCCATCTTGCGCGCCTGGGTGAGCACCTGCAGGTAGCGCGAGAGCCGCGCGGCGACCCCGAGCGAAAGCTTCTCTGCGGGCCTGTCGCCGCCCGGCTGAGGGATCTCCCTACCGCGACCGACCGTATAGCTCATCCGGTGTGCACTGTATCGAGCCGGCGCCCGAGCCCGGCCTCGTCCACGAACAGCTCGAATGCCTCCACCCCATCGATCGTAACGACCGGGATCCGCTCGAGATACGCCCGCTGAAGCTGATCGTCGAGGTCGATATCGCGCTCGTGGAGGGTGAACGGATGCTTGCGGCGCACCCGCTCGAGCACCTCCCGCGCCTCGTCGCACAGGCAGCAGCCCTCGCGCCCGTACAGCACGACCGTGGTCATCTTCTCGCCCATCCGCGTTCACCCGTGGCGTACACCTCGAGCGCCAGGTAATCCGGAAATCGCAGCGCCTCGACGTAGCGCGCGGCGCTGGCGATCATCGCGGCGTTGTCGGTGCACAGCTCCGGCGGGGGGAGATCGAGCTCGGCGCCGACGCTGGCCAGGCGCTCACGCAGCACGCCGTTGGCGGCCACGCCACCGCCGACGGCGAGCCGATCCAGGCCGGTCTGCGCGAGCGCTCGCTCGACCCGCAGCGCCAGTGACTCGACGATCGCGCGCTGGTAGGAGGCGGCCAGATCCGCGCGGCAGCGCGCGGTCTGCGACTCGCCGAGGTCACGCACGCGATAGAGCAGCGCGGTCTTCAGGCCGGCAAAGGAGAAGTCGAGCCCCGCCATCCTGTGCGCGGTCGGAAATGCGAACGCCTCCGGATCACCATCGCGCGCCAGGCGCTCGAGGGCGGCACCACCCGGATACCCGAGGCCGAGCAGCCGCGCTCCCTTGTCGAACGCCTCACCGGCGGCGTCGTCGAGGGTCTGACCGAGCACCTCGTAATCCGGCCCTGAATCGGTCACGCGGGCAAGCAGCGTATGTCCGCCACTGGCGACCAGGCTCAGGAACGGCGGCGCAAACGGAGTTGCACCGAGGAAGCTCGCGGCGACATGTCCGTGAAGGTGATCGACCGGGGCCAGCGGGAGCCTGTGAGCCGCCGCGAGCCCCTTGGCGGTGGCGACGCCGACCAGCAGCGCGGCGACGAGGCCCGGGCCGCGGGTGACGGCGATCAGGTCGAGCTCGGGCAACGACACGGCAGCGTGGCTGAGCGCGTCCTGCACCACGGAGTTGATCAGCTCGAGGTGATGGCGCGAGGCGATCTCGGGTACGACGCCCCCATAGCGGTCATGGATGCCCTGCGAGGAGATCACGTTGGCGAGGATCCGCCCCTCGGGGGCGAGAACCGCGGCGCAGCTGTCGTCGCAGCTCGTCTCGAGGGCCAGGATCACCCGGGCGCCCCCTCGTTGGAGGTGGTGGCGGTGGTGGACGGCGATGCGGCGGCACGCCACATGATAATCGCGTCCTCACCCGTGTCGTGGTAGTAGCGTGGCCGCGTACCGGCGGCGCGGAAGCCGAAGGTCTCGTACAGCGCGATCGCCCCGGCATTGGAGGCGCGCACCTCGAGCGTGTAGGGCTGATCGGGACCCGCGCGCTCGAGCATCTCCTCGAGCAGCCCGCGCGCAAGTCCCCGCCGGCGGGCGGTGGGGTGCACCGCGATGCTCATCAAGTGCCACACCTGGTCATAGCGAGAGCAGACGAGGTACCCCATCACCTTGTCGGGCGCCAGCGCGGCGAGGCAAACACCCGACGGCTTGGACAGCTCCAGCACGAACATGGCCAGCGACCACGGCGTCGGAAACGAGCGGCGCTCGATGGCGATCACCTGCGGGAGGTCGGAGTAGTGGAGGGTGCGGATCGCGAACGGCCTGGTCATCATCTTGGAGCCTGCAAGCGACGAGCGATCTCGGCATCGGGAAGGCGGAGATACTCGGGTGAGACCTGATCAGGAGCCCTCATGCGCAGGTGCGGCGCCATCCAGCAGTGGCTGATCGCCGAGACGTGGTGGAGCTCCGACTCATCGGGCGGAATCTGAGCGCCGGAGCACTCGAGAACCGACCTGAATTCTACCGCTCCATCCCCAATCGCCAGCACGTGGGAGCCCAGCTGAGGGATCAGCCGGGCGAGCGCCTCCGGTGCGATCGCCACCGGCGCGAGAACCCGATCGGCGGGTTCGGATTCCTCCAGGGCGCTCACCTGCGGCGCCCGCCAGGCCGCGGCGAACACCTCGCCGCGACGAGCGTCGAGCACCGCGAGAACGATGCCGTGGGCGCCGGCCTGCGGGCCGGCGCCTGACCGGTGGCCGCGGCCGGAGATCAGCTGAGGATCGGCACCGATGGCCAGCGAGCGCAGCGTCGAGACCCCGCAGAGGCCGATTGCCCGCGCCTGACCGAGGGCGCGGGCGGTGGCGATCCCGATCCGCAGCCCGGTGAACGTTCCGGGGCCGACCCCGACCGCGATCCGCTCGATCTCGCCCCAGTCACTTCCGGAGCGGTCGAGCAGCTCGACGATCAACGGCAGCAGCCGCGCCGCGTGTCGAGGTCGATCGTCCCGAGCTGGATCGTCGCGAGCCTCGAGCTCCCGGCCGCTGCGGTGCGGTCCAGCGGATTCGCCGTACCGATCGGTGCGGTCGGTGCGGTCGAAGTCGCACAGCGCCACGGTGGTGGCGCGAGTGGCGGTGTCGAGCCCGAGGATCCTCATGGGAGCCGGGCGCCTCGGCGGGGCCGGTGACGCTGGCGGCGGCCCGATGCGTTCACGTGAGCTCCACCGTGCGGCGATCGCCACCGGCGTGGTCGATCCGCACGCGGGCGGCGATCCTGGCGAAGCCCGCGAGGGTGTCCTCCCCGCCCTGTGGCCACTCGACGAACGCGATCGTGTCGGGGCGAAGATAATCGGCCAGCAGGTCCGGATCCTCGCCGACCAGCCCGGGAACTCGGAACAGATCGAGGTGCGAGACCGGCACGGCGGCTGCGTAGCGCTGACCGATCGTGAACGTCGGGCTGGTGACCGGGACGCCGACCCCGAGCGCACGGCACGCGCCTCGCACGAACGTCGTCTTTCCCGCGCCCAGCTCACCTTCGACCAGCACCACGTCGCCCGCGCTCAGCGTTTGCGCGAGCTGCGCCCCGAGCGCTTCTGTCTCGTCGGCGCGGGTGGTCTCATAGCGGCACGGCACCCGGCGACACTACTAGCGGCGGTAGGCGCTGCCCGGCGCGTGGCGCGTCCGGGGATCCCCGCGGCGCCGTCGCACCCCCGCTACTCTCAACCCGGCCCCGGCCGCGAGCAGCACCGTCGCCGCCAGCAGCTCGAGCGCCACATTGATCCCGGTGCGAGGCAGGCGGCTGGGCGTGGAGGTCGAGCTGGTCGGTGCCGACGGAGCGGTGGAGGTGGGGACGCTGGCCGAAGGGCTCGACGGTGGCTTGGGTGGCGAAGGCTGTGGCGGCGCCCGGGGGGGAAGCGCGACCGGGGGCACGGGAGTCAGACTGGCGAAGTGAGCGGCAGAGGAGCTCGGCAGCGCCACCACGATCCGCGTGTAGGGGGTGGCGGCGAGAGCCGGAGCGCCAGAGCCGAGAACCGCCCCGCACGCCAGCAGGATCGCCGTTGGTCGGTTGAGCGACATCCGTGGGGCGACACTGTAGAGAAGGCCTCGGCCAATTGAGACCCGCCGCGCCGCGCGGACGCGCGTTCGGTACCGTCAAGGCGCGATGAGCCTTCCGGCGAGTGAACCGGCCACCGGCCGCTTCGCCGCCCTGAGGCGGCGCCGACCGTCGATCGCGGAGCTGCGGGCCTCCGACACCGCCAAGGCGGCGGGGCTCGCCGGCGCGATGATCGCGAACAACGTGATCGCCCTCGGCTCGGTGGTCATCTTCAGCCGCCTGCTCGATGACTACGGCTCGCTCGCGGCGCTGGTCAGCTACGTGATCATCCTGACCGTCGCCGGCCAGGCGATGCAGGTTGCGACCGCCCGAGAGGGGGTGCTGGGGCATCTCGGGGTGGGGCGTGACCTGATCGCCACGCTGGCCCGCTGGACCAGGTCACTGCTGCTGTTCACGCTGGTGATGACCGTGGTCTCGGTCCTGCTGCGCCACCAGATCGCATCGCTCGTGGGGGTTCCCAAGGACGAGTGGGCGGCCGCAGCCGGTCTCCCGGCGGGCTGCGTGTACCTCGAGGTTTCGATCCTCCGGGGAGCGCTGCAGGGAGTCGGTGACTACAAGAGCGTTGGGATCAGCCTGGTGGGTGAGCAGGCGGCCCGGCTGGTCCTCGGCACTGCGCTGGTGCTGGTGGGCCTCTCGGTCACCGGCGCCTTCCTCGGCTCGCTCCTCTCCTATGTGGTGATGTCGCTCTACTGCGTGTGGCGGTTGCGCGGCAACGTGCTGGCGAGCCCGCAGGTCGGGCGGACGCCGGAGGCGCAGTCCGCTGTCCTTGCGTCCGCGGCGCCGCCCCCGGATCCGAGTGCCGCGGTCATCGCCGCCCCAACCCCTGCCGGCTCCCCGCTCCCGTCCGCAGCGCCGACCCAGCTCCCCGCCCCGGCGGCCTCGACCGCGCTCGGCCTGTGGACGCACGTCAAGCGCGCCTGGGCCCCGATCGCCGGGCTGATCGTGATCGCGGTCCTGCAGAACATCGACATCATCGCCGCCAAGCACCGGTTCGACCAGAAGGTGGACAACTCCTACGCCGTCGCCGCCGTCGCCGCGAAGGTCCTGATCTGGGTCGCGATGGGCGCGGGCTTCTATCTCGTACCCGAGGTCTCCCGCCGCCGAGCCGCGGGCGAGGACACGCGCGTGGTCCTGGCCCGCGCGCTGGCGATCATCGTCGTGTGCGCGATCCCCTGCCTGCTGATCTTCGGTCTCGAGCCCAAGTTGCTGCTGAAGCTGGCCTTCGGCGCCAAGCGCACCTCGGCCTCGGCCTCGCTGCTCCCGCTGGGTGCCGCTTTCACGGTGCTCGCAGCCACCTACCTCGCGATCCAGTACATGCTGGCGCTGAAGCGGACCTGGTTCCTGATCGCGGTTGCGGCGGTAGCGGTCGCGGAGCCGATCTTCCTGCTCCAGGCCTCCAGCAAGCCGGCGGGGTTCGCCGCGGTCGTGCTGGGAGTCCAGGCCGTCGGAGCGTTGCTGGCCTTCGGGCTCGCACTGCGACGGGACAGTGCTCCTCCCGCCCCCGCCGTCAGTCCCGAGCCCGCCTGAGCGTCCGCGCCCCCGCCGTCAGTCCCGAGCCCGCCTGAGCGTCCGCGCCCCGCCGTCAGTCCCTACCCGGCGTGAAGGGCCCCCCGCGTGAAGTGATGTCGCCTACGCCCACCCCTCGGGCGTCAGCGACATCAGTTGGCGCGCTGAGCGCTCCCGCCCAGGTGACGGACCAGGAACTCGGTCTGATCGGCGATCGCCCGCTCCCATGTATCGCCGACGTAGATCTCGAAGTGCCCGATCGGATACCGCCTGACCTCCCCGCGCGGTGCTTTGGCAGCGAACTTGAGCGTCGGTCCGGCGGGGGTGATCGCATCGTGGTCGCAGACGCAGAAAAGGGTCGGACAGGCGACCCTGGCGGCGCAGCGACCCGGACGGTAGACAACGATCCGGACCGCGATCCGCGCCGCCACGCGGTTCTCCCACCGCGTGTTCGCCGGCAGCAGCGAGTCGAAGCCGGGCTGAGAGTCGGGGGTGCTCATGAGGGCGAAACGGTGGGGGGCCGAAACGGCCGGGATGTAGTACGGCGGGCGACCGAGGAGCGCGCCGAGCTGGTCCCACAGCCCGGCGACCGTAGCCTTGACGATGTTGAGCGCGCCGAGCGTGGGCAGCGACGCGAGACTGTCGGTGTAGGGCCCCTGTGACACAACCGCCGCTATCCGAGGGTCGTGAGCCGCGACCACGAGGACGTGGCCGCCCGAGAACGAGCTGCCGAATAACGCCACCCGGTTGGGGTCGACCCAGTCCAAGCCACGGGCGTACCGGACCGCCGCGCGGTAATCGGCGTGCTGCTGGGCGATGTCGAGCAGCTGACGCGGTTCTCCGCCGCTGGCGCCGAAGTGCCGGTAGTCGAACAGCAGCACCCCGAGGCCGGCGGCGCAGAAGCGCTGCGCGTAGGCGGGCAGGCGCATCTCCCGCGTGCACGAGAAGCCGTGAGCCATGACCACCAGCGCCGTCTTGCCTTCCTCTGCCGGTCGGTAGAGCCAACCGGCGCAGTCGGTCCCTTCCAAGGAGAAGGTCACCTCGCTGCGTTTCACTGCTGCGCCACTCCTATCTCGATCCGATCCGGCGTGGACAGGCAAGACTAGCCCCGCAAGGCAGGGCGTAAATCCTCGAAGTCAAGCGCGGGCCGGCGAGTAGCACAGTGTCGCATGTAATGCGACACTCTCTCAATGGCTCGCGAGGTTTCGGTCAGGGACCTGCGCAATCACACGGCACAGATAATCGCGGCGGTGCGCGCGGGGGAGCGGATCTCGCTTACGGTCAACCGCACCCCGGTGGCTGACATCGTCCCGTACGCTGCCGCCCGTAGCCCGTGGGTCTCGTCATCGACGTTGAGAGCGATCGTTGAGCGCGCACCCGCCGACGCCGGGCTGCTCGAGGATCTGGCCGAGGTACGCGGTGCGCTGCTCGACGGCCCGTGACTCGCGCGATCGCGGACACGTCGGTCTTTATCGCGCGTGGGGCGGGCCGCCCGCTCGGCGAGCTGCCAGATGAAATCGCGGTGTCGGTGATCACTGTGGGCGAGCTCGAGCTGGGAGTGCTGCGCGCCCGTGACGGCGCCCACGCGAGCCGTCCGTCTGGCGACGCTCGCGCAGGTTCGGGCCGAGTATCCGCTCCTCGTTCTCGACGATCAGGTCGCCTCGTGCTTGCCAGGATCGCCGATGAGGAGCTCTGCGCCGGGCGAAAGCTGCGTCGCCACGACGCCTGGATCGCCGCCACCGCGCTTCGCCACGCAGCCGCTGTCGTGACCCAGGACGAGGACTTCGGCTCGTTCGCGTCCGTGCGGGTGATCCGCGTCTGAGCGCCACCATGCGCACTCAACTCGGAGGCGCACCGGTGTCGTCACGATCAGGGATGGTCAGCTCAGAACAGCCCCAGCTGCGGCGCGGGCGGTGCGGGCTCCTCGCCCCGCCGCGGCGGGGCGATGTCGAGGAGCTCGGGCCTCGGGACCGGCAGCTCGGGTATCGGCTCGACCGGTGGAGGCTGCGCCGGGGGCCCGAGGGCCAGCAGCTCAGGGATGCGGTGAAAGTCAGACCGCAACGTCTCGAGGGTCGAGGATGAGTACAGCGCCGCCGCCGGGTGATAGAGCGGATACAGCCGGACCGCCCGTGACCCGATCACCCGCACCTCCTCGCGCCCGTGCAGCCGCGAGATCCCGGTCGGCTCGCCCCGCATCAGCTTGGTCGAGAAATTCCCCAGCGTGCAGATCACGCTCGGCTCGATCAGCTGCACCTGGCGATGCAGATAGCCGGAACAGGCTTCGAGCTCGTGCGGATGGGGATCGCGGTTGTCCGGCGGACGGCACTTGACCGTATTGGCCACGAACACGTCCTTGCGCTCGACGCCGATCTCCCCCAGCAGCCGGTCGAGGAGCTTCCCCGCCTGCCCGACGAACGGCAACCCGAGCCGATCCTCGTTCGCACCGGGTGCCTCGCCGATGAACATCAACTCGGCGTCGGCGTCCCCGGCGCCGAACACGACCGTGGTTCGCGTCTCGTGCAGGGGGCAGCGAACGCAGCCTCGCGCCTCCTCGTAGACGGCCTTCAGCCGCTCACGGCGGGCGACGGGGTCGCTCATGACGGTGATGTTAACCCGGCCAGCAGACGGGTATCATCGTGCGCAGGCCGTCACCTCAATGGGACGGACCCGACGGACCCCGCTGTACTCCAAGCACCACCCCTTTCACCACCGACCGGTACCTCTGATGTGGGAACTGGAACGGGATCGCTCCTCCAACCCCCCTGCGCCCTGGCGCCTGGCCGTCATCCGCCGGGAGCCCCTAAGCTGCTCGAGCGTGGCCTCACCTCGCGTGGCGGGCCGCTGCGCCCCCGACGTGCATACCACGACAACGTCGACCGCGGAGGGCGACCGTGGCGCGTTGTGCATGCCTGACATGCACAACTCGTCACAACTCCGGCAGCCGGTCTCGTTTGTCGCGTTATGCATGCCGGTTCGCGCCCCCGGAAGCCCGCGGCCGGCTTTCGGCGCCGCCGGCGGCGGTGCAAGCGCCTACCGTGGTGTCGAGGCCTTCGCCTCCCCGTGCGCGCCGCCCGGCGGCCTGCAGGAGCTGGCGATGCAGCCGGGGCGGCAGGTCACCGTGGTCCCTCGCGCACTGGGCTCCCCGGCATGAGAACCCTACGGACGGTCGCGGAGCTCCGCGCCGCACTCGCTGGCCCACGGCATGCCGGCCGCGTGATCGGACTGGTTCCCACCATGGGCGCCTTCCACGACGGCCATCTGTCGCTGATGGCGCGTGCGCGCCAGGAGTGCGACGAGGTGGTGGTGTCGCTGTTCGTCAACCCGACCCAGTTCGAGGACCCGGCCGACCTCGCTGGGTATCGACGCGACGAGCATGAGGATGCGCGGCTCGCAGCCGCGATGGGCGCCGATCATCTGTTCGCGCCGGCGCGCGAGCAGGTCTACCCCCCCGGCTTCGCCACCTCGGTTTCAGTCGGCGCAATGAGCGAGCGACTCGAGGGCGCGCAGCGCGGTCGACGGCACTTCGACGGCGTCAGCACCGTCGTCACCAAGCTCCTGAACATGGTCGCCCCGCAGGTGGCCTACTTCGGCCAGAAGGACGTGCAGCAGACGATCGTGATCAAGCGCCTGGTGCGCGACCTCGATCTCCCGGTGCGGATCGAGGTCTGTCCCACGGTGCGCGAGCCTGACGGGCTCGCGATGTCGAGCCGCAACGTTCGCCTGTCGGCCGCCGAGCGGACCCGCGCCGAGTCGCTTCATCGAGCGCTGCGTGCGGTGCAGGCGGCGGTCGCGGCCGGCGCGCGCGACCCCGCGGCCGCCAGGGCAGGAGGGGTCGAGGAGTTGGCCCGCGCCGGCGTGACGCCCGAGTATCTCGAGCTCGTCACCGCGGACACGCTGGTGCCCGTGGAGCGGATCGAGGGCAACGTGCTCGCGGTTCTCGCGGCGACGGTTGGCAGCACCAGATTGATCGACAACGAGATGATCCGCGTGCGCCCGAGCGCGCACGCGGTCGCCAATCACGAGCGACGGGAGGCCCTGACGTGCAGCGCACGATGCTGAAGTCGAAGATCCATCGGGCGACGGTGACCGACTGCGACCTGCACTACGTCGGATCGATCACCATCGATCCGCAGCTGCTCGAGGCAGCGGATATCCATGAGTTCGAGCAGGTGGCGGTGGTCGACGTCGACAACGGGGCCCGCTTCGAGACGTACACGATCGCAGGGGCCCGCGGCGCGGGGGAGATCCAGGTCAACGGCGCGGCCGCACGACTCGTGCACCGCGGCGACACGATCATCGTGATCTCCTACGGAGGCTACGGACCCGAAGACTTCGAGCCGGGGCGATACCACCCGCGTGTGGTGCACGTCGACGCGCACAACCAGATCCTGAGCATCGACGACGAGGTGGCGACCCTGCTCGGGGCGGCCGATCGCGCCGCGGTCGGCACACTCGGCGAGTAGAAGGGCCAAGCGATGTCGGCAACCCCTCGAATCCCGGTTCCGTCCCACCTCGACGCGCCCGTGCCGATGACGCTGCCGCGCCTGGCCGACTGCAAGCGTCGCGGTGAGCGGATCGTGATGATCACCGCTTATGACTACCCCTCGGCGCAGGTCGCGCAGGAGGCCGGAGTCGACCTGGTGCTGGTGGGCGACTCGGGCGCCATGACCGTGCTCGGCTATCCCTCCACGGTCCCCGTCTCCGTCGACGAGATGCTGATGCTCGCCGGCGCCGCGCGCCGCGGGTGCAAGACGCCGCTGCTCGTGGCCGATCTCCCCTTCGGCTCCTACGAGGCCTCTGACCAGCTGGCCATCGCCACCGCGCAACGGTTCGTCAAGGAGGCGGGATGTGACGCCGTCAAGCTCGAGCGCGGCGGCACGAGCGTGCACCGGGCCCGCGCCATCGTGCAGGCCGGCATTCCCGTGATGGGGCACGTGGGACTCACGCCCCAGACGGCCGGCGCACTCGGCGGCTACCGCGCCCAGGGCCGCACGGCGCAGCGCGCGCTGGAGGTGGCCCGGGACGCCATGGCGCTCGAGCAGGCCGGCTGCTTCGCGCTCGTGTTCGAGGCGATTCCCGCCGCCGTCGCGGGGGCGCTGATGGAGCGGATCTCGGTCCCGGTGATCGGCATCGGCGCCGGCGGCGCGACCGATGGCCAGGTGCTCGTGTTCCACGACCTGCTCGGCCTCTACGACGGACGCGCGCCGAGGTTCGCCAAGCACTACGCCGACGTCAGATCCTTGATGGTGGCGGGGGTCGCCCAGTACGCCTCCGAGGTCCGCGACATGACGTTTCCGGGACCGGAGCACACCTATTCGATCGACGAGGAGGAGCTCGAGCGGTTCCTGGCCGCCATGGACTAACGCCATCGGCCTACCATCTGCTGGATGCCCCGCGCCTCGCCAGTATTCGCCCTGCGGGATCGCGTGTACTTCGACCTGTTCGAGGAGGCCGGGCGCAACGTGCTGCAAGCATCTGGCCTGCTCGACCGTCTGCTCTCGGAATACCCCGACAGTCGGGACGACTTGGCGCGCGAGATCCTCGCCTGCGAGCACGAGGGCGACCGGATCACCCACGACATCCACGACCGGCTGAACCACACCTCGGTTGCCCCAGTCGACGGCCAGGACATCCTCGCCCTCGCGTCGGCTCTCGATGACATCGTCGATTACACCGAGGAGGTGGCCGACTATCTCGGCCTGTACCAGATCGAGGCCCCGATGGACCAATCGATCAAGCTGGCGACGGTCCTGAAGGCCGCCTCACAGCAGATCGCCGAGGCGATCCCGAGACTTCGGGGCTCTAGGGACATCTCCACCTACACCGTGGAGATCCACCGGCTCGAGAACGAAGGCGACCGGATCACCCGCGAAGCGGTGGCGTCCCTGTTCGGCGGTGGCGTCGACCCGATGGTCGTGATTCGCTGGAAGGATCTGTTCGAGCGCCTCGAGGCGGCGATCGACGCCGCCGAGCACGTGGCGAACATCCTCGAGGGAATCGCGATCAAGAACTCGTAGCGGGGTTCTGACCAATGGTCGCTGAGCGCCCGGTCGGGGTCTCGGAAACGATCAGCTTGCTAGATGCTAGCCGGAGGCTAGCATCTGGCGCATGAAGACCTTGTACCTTCGGAACGTGCCTGAAGGGGTCGTAGAGCGTCTGGAACGCCTTGCGGCGGTTGACGGGATGTCGGTGAGCGCGGTCGCGGTCAGGGAGCTCTCGGAAGTCTCACGCCGGGCGGACAATCCCGCGCTGCTCGGCGCGCTACCGGACCTCAGCGTTGACGTCACCGAGATCGTCGCCGGTCTGGAAGAGGGTCGCGAGGGGAGGTGATCGTCGTTGATGCGTCGGCGGCGGTGTCAGCGCTGCTGAACGCCGGGCCCGCGCGACGTGCGCTTGCCTCCGGTCAGCTTCACGTCCCCCACCTGATCGACCCCGAGATCGCGAACGCGGTGCGTGGCCGCGTCAGCGCGGGAGCGCTGCCGGTGAGCACAGGCTGGCTAGTGCTTGAGAGCTGGCGACGGATGGGGATGACTCGCTACGCGGCATTCTCCATGCTCGACCGAATCTGGCAGCTGCGCGATAACCTGACGGCCTACGATGCGTCGTACGTGGCGCTGGCCGAGCTGCTCGGCTGTGCGCTCTTGACCGCCGACGGCCGGATCGGGTGCGCTCCAGGAGTGCGCTGCGCCGTGACGGTCGTTCCCGCCTGAGCGGCCATCGACGTTCGGTCGCAACGCAGACCATCGGACCGACCAGGTGGCGACGTCATCCCTGGGGGTACTCGATCGCCCGCAGCACCTTCGCCGGCGCTCCTGCAGCGACCGAGAACGGAGGGATGTCGGTCCTTACCACGGAGTTCGCCCCGATCACGCATCGCTCGCCGATGCTGACCCCGCTCGTGATCACCACGTGCGCCCCGCACCAGACGTTGTCCCCGACGCGGGTCGGCCCCCTGCTCGTGAAGCCCTGCCATGGGACCGGCTCTCGTGGATCGTCGAACCGGTGGTCGGAGTCGGTGATCACGCAGCCGTTGGCGAACATGCAGTGGTCGCCGATTTCGACCAGCTCGAGCGCGGCGATCATCACGTTCAGGTTCAGGAACGTGCCCTCGCCGATCCGGATTCTGGCCGGCGCCGGCGCCGTGATCCAGACGTGGGGCTCCAGCAGCGTCCGGGGACCGATCTCGAGTCGTCCCTCGCGCAACGCCTCGAGCACGTTGCCATGCACGGGCCAGCGCGCAAACGCCCCGCGGCGCATCAGCTCCCAGTGGATCCGGGCCCGGTTCCACGGCAGCGAGTTGCGCTCGTACCAGAGCCATTTCTGCGCCCACGATCGGGGGCTCGATGCCACGAGCACGACGGTAACGGCTTCCCCCGCTGAAGCGGACAAACGGAGGAGTGCGCGGCTGACGAGCCTGGTGTCGTTGCGGCGCCCGCCGGCTCTGCTCTGAAGCGACGACCTCAGTCGGCGCCCTGCGCGTCGGGGCGTCGTTCCAGACTGACGCTCGGTGCAGATGATCTGCTGCGCCCGGTCAGCCCGCGGCGGCATTGGCGCGCCGGCGCGGCGCGGACCTGCGCGGAGTCCGCTGCACCCGGACCGGCAGCATGTCGGCAAGGAAGCGGCCCGTGTAGGAGCCGGGCTCGCCGGCGATGTCCTCCGGGGTGCCCGTGGCGAGCACCCGCCCCCCGGCATCCCCGCCCTCGGGCCCGAGATCGATGATCCGGTCGGCGACCTTGATCACATCGAGGTTGTGCTCGATGATCACGATCGAGTTGCCGGCGTCCACCAGCCGCGCGAGCACCTCCAGCAGGCGCTGGATGTCGGCGAAGTGCAGTCCCGTGGTGGGCTCGTCGAGGATGTAGATCGTGCGCCCGGTGGCCACCCGGCACAGCTCCGCGGCGAGCTTCACCCGCTGCGCCTCGCCGCCGGAGAGCGTGGTGGCCGGCTGGCCGAGCCGCATGTAGCCCAGGCCGACGTCGTTGAGCGTCTGCACCCGGCGACGGATCTTGGGGATGTGCTCGAAGAACTGCAGCGCCTCCTCGATGGGCATCTCGAGCACGTCGGCGATCGTCCTGCCCTTGAAGCGGACCTCCAGCGTCTCGCGGTTGTAGCGCTTCCCGTCGCATTGCTCGCAGGGGACGTAGACGTCGGGGAGGAAGTGCATCTCGATCTTGATCTGGCCATCGCCGCGACACACCTCGCACCGCCCGCCCTTGACGTTGAACGAGAACCGGCCGGGCTTGTAGCCGCGCGCGCGGGCCTCCTGGGTCTTTGAGAACAGCTCGCGGATCTGGTCGAACAGACCGATGTACGTGGCGGGATTCGACCGCGGGGTGCGCCCGATCGGCCCCTGGTCAACCGAGATGATCTTGTCGAGCTGCTCGATCCCGGAGATGGCGCGGTGCACGCCGGCTCGCTGCCGGCCGCGGTGCAGCCGGTTGGCCAGCGCCTTGAACAGCACCTCGTTGACCAGCGTGGACTTACCCGAGCCCGACACTCCGGTCACGCAGCACATCACCCCCAGCGGAATCTTCACGTCGATCCCCCGGAGGTTGTGTGCCGATGCCCCCTCGATCCCGATGTAGCCCGACGGCTTGCGCCGCCGGCGGGGGGTCTCGATGACCCTGGTCCCGGCCAGGAACTGCCCGGTCAGCGACTCGCCGACCTGCGCCACCTCCTCGGCCGTCCCCTCAGCCACCACATGGCCGCCGTGCTCGCCGGCCGCCGGGCCCATGTCCACGATGTGGTCGGCGGCGCGCATGGTCCCCTCGTCGTGCTCGACCACGAGGACCGTGTTGCCCAGATCCCGAAGCCGCTCCAGGGTGGCGATCAGCTTCTCGTTGTCGCGCTGGTGCAGCCCGATCGAAGGCTCGTCGAGGATGTAGAGCACCCCGACCAGCGAGGACCCGATCTGAGTCGCCAGCCGGATCCGCTGCGCCTCGCCCCCGGACAGCGTGGCCGCGGCGCGCTCGATCGAGAGGTACCCCACGCCGACGTTGTCCAGGAACTGGAGGCGCTCCTCGATCTCCCGGAGCACCAGCCGCGCGATTCGCCGGTCGTGATCGGTCAGCTCCAGCCCGCGCACCCATTCCAGGGCCGCTCGCGCCGACAG
Source organism: Solirubrobacteraceae bacterium (assembly GCA_050999075.1). GTDB lineage: Bacteria > Actinomycetota > Thermoleophilia > Solirubrobacterales > Solirubrobacteraceae > Palsa-465. The sequence continues at coordinate 2,637 of JBPCPO010000102.1, read as the reverse complement.
GGCGGCGAACTCGTGAATCGGGGTGCCGTGCACGAGCACGGCGCGCGATTCGGGCCGCAGCCGAGCCCCGTGGCACTCCGGGCAGGGACGCAGCGTCATGTACTCCTCGATCTTCTCGCGGGAGAAGTCCGACTCGGTCTCGCGGTAGCGGCGCTCGAGGTTGGGGACGATCCCCTCGAAGGTCGTCGCGTAGGAGCGGCGGCGGCCGAAGCGATTGCGGTAGGAGACCTGCACCCGGCTGCCATTCGTCCCGTGGAGGAAGAAGTCCCGCGACTGACCCGGCAGATCCTGCCACGGCGTCTCGAGGTCCACGTCGTAGCGCTCGGCGATCGCCTGGGTCAGCTGGTCGTAGTAGTCCGAGGCGCTGACCGCCCACGGCGCGATCGCACCCTCGCCGATCGACAGCGCCGGGTCGGGCACCACGAGCTCGGGGTCGATCTCCATCTGCGAACCGAGCCCGGTGCAGCGCGGACACGCGCCGTGGGGCGAGTTGAAGCTGAAGATCCGCGGCTCGAGCTCGGCGAGGCTCGGTCCGTGGACGGGGCAGGCGAACTTCTCCGAGAACGTGAGCGTGCGCTCGCGTGCGCCGCGCGGGTCATCCGCCCCGTCGACCATCTCGATCTCCACCAGGCCGTCGGCCAGTGCGACCGCCGTCTCGATCGAGTCAGCGAGCCGCTTGCGCAGCTCGCCCTTCATCACCAGCCGGTCGACCACGACCGCGATGTCATGCTTGAACTTCTTGTCGAGCCCGATCTCCTCGTCGAGCCGGCGCAGCTCTCCGTCGACCTTGACCCGACTGAAGCCCTCGCCGCGGAGCTCTTCGAGCTGCTTGCCGTATTCACCCTTGCGGCCGCGTACGATCGGCGCGAGCACCATGAAGCGCGTGCCCTGCGGCAGCTCCATCACCTGGTCGATGATCTGCTCCGCCGACTGCCCGCTGATCGGGCGCCCGCAGACATGGCAGTGGGGGCGCCCGACCCGCGCCCACAACAGCCGTAGATAGTCGTAGATCTCGGTGACCGTGCCCACCGTGGAGCGCGGGTTGCGCGAGGTCGTCTTCTGGTCGATCGAGATCGCGGGCGACAGCCCCTCGATCGAGTCCACATCGGGCTTGTCCATCTGCCCGAGGAACTGCCGCGCGTAGGCCGACAGCGACTCGACGTAACGGCGCTGCCCCTCGGCGTAGATCGTGTCGAAGGCCAGCGACGATTTTCCCGAGCCCGAAAGGCCCGTGATCACGGTCAGCGATCCACGCGGGATCGAAACCGTGACGTCCTTGAGATTGTGCTCGCGGGCACCCGAGACGACGAGCTGGTCCACTCCGAAGAAGTTTAGTGGCGCGAACAGACGTTCTCCCTCGGAGCGCCCCGGCTACCCCTCCACCGAGGCGTAGACCTCCTCCAGCAGGCCGGGGCGGTCCGACAGCTGGAAGTTGTCGGACAGATAACGGTCGGTCTCCTGACGGGGGGTCCCGTTCAGCGCCATGTTGAGCGCGATCAGGCGCGCGCCTTCGGTGTCGTCAGAGCCGCCGGTCCCCGCCGAGGCTGCCGCCACGGGCTGGGACGCCGATTCCTCGAGCGGCTCGTCCCGCTGGCTGACCATCTCGAGGCGATCCTCCCACGACTGATCGCTCTCATCGGTCGCCGCCGCCTCCGAGGACACCGCCTGGTCCTCCTCCTCGCCGCCGGGCTCGATGTCCCCGGCGAGGGGCTCCCCCTCCGCAGAACCGGCTTCGCGCTCGAAGCGAGGTCTCGGTATCACCGCCTCCTTGACCTCGGTCAGGTTGCCGTCGAGCAGCTGGAGGTCGGCGGTCAGCCGGTTTGACCCGGTTCGCAACGACTCGATCAGCGCCCCCAGCTCGCTCTCCATGGCATCGAGTCGTTGACCCATCACCGCGGTGGACTCAGACACCCGGCCCACGTAGTCGCGCGCCTGGGCCACGGCCTGCTCGCGCGACGCCTGCGCCGCGCTGTCGGCCTCGTCCCGGATCTCCTGCGCGTCCTCTTCGGCTTGACGCTGGATGTCGGCGGCGCTCGTCTCCGCGGCCTCGACGATCGCGCGAACCTGTTCGCTCGCCGACGATGCCAGGGTCTCCGTCCGGCGGCGGGCGGAGCGCTTGAGCTCCTCCACCTCTTCGGCGACGCCGCTCAGATGAGCGTCGACGGCCTCCGGGTCGTAGCCCCGGCGCCCGATGGGAAAATCCTTCTTCTCGATGCTCTGTCGTTCCAGGGCCACGCAAACTACCTCCGTATCAAATGATGTAAAGATGTTGAATTGTCTGCGATAAGCACGGCTCAGGGTACCGGACCCGGCGGGAGATCGTGGGTGCGCCCGGCCCGCTCCTCGCCCGGTCAGGCGTCGGCCCGTCGGTCACTCGCCGCGATCAGCCGATCGACGCGCGTCCGGTGGCGACGGCCTGGTCGAGCTCGCGCTTGAGATCCCTGATCTCGTCCCGGAGCTTGGCGGCGTACTCGAACTTCAGCTCCTCGGCGGCGGCGAGCATCTCCTCCTCGATCTCCACGATCGTCCGCTCGAGCTCGGCCGGCGGCACCGCATCGGCGGCCCGCTGCCGGCGCCGGCGCGACTTGGGCACCTTGGAGGAGTCCGACTGCAGGAACGCGGCGATGTCCGAGATCC
>JBPCPO010000050.1:0-32591 GCA_050999075.1 Solirubrobacteraceae bacterium | reverse complement strand
GCCCGGATCGTCGCCCTGGTCGCGATGCTGGCGGCGTTCGCCGCTCTCGGCCGGATCGCCTTCGCCGCGCTTCCGAACGTCAAGCCGACCACCGACATCGTTCTCATCTCCGGCTACGCCCTCGGGGGCCCCCCCGGCTTCGTGGTGGGTGCGCTGGCCGGGCTCACGTCCAACTTCTTCTTCGGACAGGGCCCCTGGACGCCCTGGCAGATGGCGGCCTGGGGCGCCACCGGTATGCTCGGCGCCGGGCTGGCGCTCCTCGCCAGGGGGAGCATCCGCCGCTGGCCCCTGGCCCTCGTATGCGGTCTGGTCGGCTACGCGTTCGCCGCGTTCCAGGACCTCGGCGACTGGGTCAACTACAGCGGCCACAGCCTCGCTCAGCTCGGGGTGTATGTGGGCAAGGGCACCGGGTTCGACTTCGTGCACGCGGCGGGATGCCTCGCCTTCGCGCTTGCGTTCGGTCCGTCGCTGACCCGCTCGGTTGCGCGCTTTGCCCGACGCCTGCAGGTGACATGGCTTGCGCCGGGGCGAGCGATGGTGCCATGCGTCCTCGGGGCGGTGGTGCTGGCCGGTGGCTGGGTCGTGGGTGCGGCCGCCCCGGCGAGAGCGCAGGGCACTCCCAGCAGCTATCTGCTCTCGGCCCAGAACGCCGACGGCGGATTCGGTCCGGCGCCCGCGAGCACCTCCTCGGAGCTGTTCTCCGGCTGGGCCGCGCTGGGCCTGGCCGCCGACGGGCACGACCCGCAGGCGGTACGGCACGGCGGGCGCAGCGTGGTCGACTACATTCGCGCGGGATTGGGATCGGGGTCAGATCCAGGCTCGGTCGAGCGCACGATCCTGGTGCTTCGCGCCGCCGGGCTTCCCGTCACCAGCTTCGGCGGGCAGAACCTCCTGACGGCGCTGCAGGGCGAGATGCGCGGCGACGGGTCGGTCTCCGGCCAGGTCAACCTGACCGCATTCGCAATGCTGGCGCTGCGGGCGGCCGGTGTCGGTCCTGCGCCGCGCACGATCTCGTGGCTGGTGCGCCAGCAGGACAGCGACGGCGGCTTCAACTTCGCGACCGCGGGCGGGAGTAGCGACGTCGACGACACTGGCGCGGTGCTCGAGGCACTGGCGGGAGCGAACGGCGTCCCCGTGAGCACCGTCGCCAAGGCGGTCGGCTTCATCCGCGCCCAGCAGAACCACGACGGCGGCCTGCCCTCCCAGGCCGGTGCAGACTCAAACGCCCAGTCGACCGCCTTCGCCGTCCAGGGGCTGCTGGCCGCGGGCGTCGATCCCGGCTCGCTGCACCGTGGCGGCGCCTCCCCCGTGCGGTACCTGCGGTCGCTGATCGCCGCCGACGGACACGTGCAGTACTCGAGCTCCAGTGATCAGACCCCGGTGTGGGTGACGGGTCAGGCGCTGATGGCGCTCGCCGGCAAGGCCCTGCCGCTGGCGCCGCCCGCCGGTGTCCCGAGTCCTGCCGTTCATCCGGGCGCCGCCCCGGCCAAGGCGCCCGCCAGGGGGTCGAATCGGCCCCGAGCCCGCGTCCGAAGGGTCGCTCGTCGCCGGCCTCGCGCAGCGATGCTCAGCTTCGCGGCTGATGTCGGGTTCGTGACCGCTCTGGTGCTCGCGCCGATGGGCGCCGGCTGACAGCGGTAGCCTGCGGCGCGGGATGAGGATCGGGGTTCCGACAGAGACGGCCGACGGTGAGCGGCGGGTGGCGCTGGTTCCCGAGGTGGTTCGCAAGTTGTCCACCGGGCCGGAGGGGCCGGGAAGCGGATTCGAGGTGCTGGTCCAGCGCGGCGCGGGCGCCGGAGCGCTGATCCCCGACTCCCAGTTCGAGCAGGCGGGGGCGACGCTGAGCGACGAAGACGAGGTTTGGTCCGCGGACGTCGTGGTCAAGGTCGCGCCACCGAGCGCCCAGGAGACCGCGCGGTTGACCGGTGAGCAACTGCTGATCGGCTTCCTGGCCCCGCTCACCAACGGTGAGGGGGTGCGCGCGATCGCGCAGACGGGGGCGACGAGCTTTGCCCTCGAGGCCGTTCCGAGGATCAGCCGTGCGCAGTCGATGGACGCGCTCTCCAGTCAGGCCAACATCGGCGGCTACCGCGCGGCGCTGATGGGCGCCCAGGAGATGGGGCGCTTCTACCCGATGCTGATGACCGCGGCCGGCACCATCCGCCCCGCGACCGTGCTCGTGCTCGGAGCCGGCGTGGCCGGGCTCCAGGCGATCGCCACGGCGCGGCGACTGGGCGCCGTGGTGCAGGGGTTCGATGTCCGCGCGGCGGTCAAGGAGCAGGTGCAGTCGCTCGGCGCGCAGTTCCTCGAGTTCGACCTCGGCGGCGACCTCGAGGGCGCGGGCGGATACGCCAAGGAGCTGACGGCCGAACAGCAGGCCCGCCAGCAGGAGCTGATGGCCGAGGCGATCGGCAAGGTCGACGTGGTGATCACCACCGCGCTCGTCCCCGGTCGCCGGGCGCCCATTCTGGTCACCGAGGCGGCGGTCAAGAAGATGAAGCCCGGATCGGTGATCGTCGATCTCGCCGGCGAGGCCGGCGGCAACTGCGAGCTCTCCGAGCCGGGGCAGACCGTGATCCGCCACGACGTCAAGATCATGGCGCCGCTGAACGTGCCCTCGACGATGGCCGAGCACGCCTCGCAGCTCTACGCCCGGAACATCCAGTCGCTGCTCGAGCTGATGATCCATGACGGTGAGCTGAAGCTCGACTTCGAGGACGAGGTGATCGCCGGAGCATGCATCACGCGCGGCGGTGAGATCGTGCACGAGCGCGCCAAGCAGGTCGCGGACTCCAAATGAGCACGGTCACCGAGATCGCGATCCTCGTCCTGGCCGCGTTCGTGGGCTTCGAGGTCATCTCGAAGGTTCCCAACACGCTGCACACCCCGCTGATGTCGGGAACCAACGCGATCCACGGAATCGTGCTGCTCGGGGGGTTGCTGACCATCGCCGCTTCGAGCGGAGTGCTCGAGAAGGTGCTGCTGGTAGTCGCCATCGCCTTCGGCACGATCAACATCATCGGCGGCTTCCTGGTCACCGACCGCATGCTGGGGATGTTCAAGCGCAAGCCCGATCCCCCGGCCGCAGACCCCCCCGCCGCAGATCCTCCGGTCGGCGAAGGCCAGTCGGAATGATTCTCGCGCCGGCGGTCTTCCTGCAGAGCCCGACCTTCGTCGACGCGCTCTACATCGTCGCGTTCGCGCTGTTCATCTACGGGTTGAGTGGACTCACGGGGCCGCGCACGGCGGTGCGCGGCAACAAGATCGCCGCCGGTGGCATGGCGATCGCCTTCGTCGCCACCCTGCTGCAGCGTCACGTCCTGCACGGCTCCAGCACCCCGTGGCTGATCGCGCTCGGAATCGTGCTCGGGATGGCGATCGGGATCCCGGCCGCGCGCAACGTCCGGATGACCCAGATGCCGCAGATGGTCGCCCTGTTCAACGGCGTCGGGGGCGGTGCCGTGGCCCTGATCGCGTTCATCGAGTACCGCCACCACTTCGGGGGGAACTTCGCGCTCAAGGCGGAGATTCCGTCGCTGTTCGCGGCCATCGTCGGCTCGATCTCGTTCTGGGGATCGAATATCGCCTTCGCCAAGCTGCAGGAGATCCTTCCCGGCAAGCCGATCAAGCTCCCCGGGCAGTCGCTGTTGAACCTCGTCCTGTTCCTCGTCTGCGTGGTCAGCGCCGTCGTGCTCGCGGCCGGGACCCACTCGCAGGCGTTGTTCGTGCTCGGGATCCTGCTCGCCGCGGCGATCCTCGGGAACATGATCGTCCTGCCGATCGGCGGTGCCGACATGCCGGTCGTGATCTCGCTGCTGAACGCGTTCACCGGCCTGTCGGCGGCGGCGACGGGAATCGCGCTGAACAACACGGCGCTGATCGTCGCGGGGATGATCGTGGGCGCGTCGGGCTCGATCCTCACCAACCTGATGGCCAAGGCGATGAACCGCTCGGTGCCGGCGATCATCGCCGGAGGGTTCGGCGGCGCCATCGCCGCACCGGCGGGCGGCGCTTCCCAGGACGGCGCCACGGCTCGGTCGACCTCCGCCCAGGACGTGGCGATCCAGCTCTCCTTCGCCCGCCAGGTGGTGATCGCTCCGGGCTACGGGATGGCGGTGGCCCAGGCCCAGCACGCGGTGCGCGAGCTCGAGCGGGCGCTCGAGGCCAAGGGGGTCGAGGTCAAGTACGCGATCCACCCGGTCGCCGGGAGGATGCCCGGTCACATGAACGTGCTGCTCGCCGAAGCCGACGTCCCCTACGACCTGCTGAGGGAGATGGACGACATCAACCCGGAGTTCTCACGCACCGACGTGACGCTGGTGATCGGCGCCAACGACGTCACCAACCCGGCGGCCAAGAACGAGCCGGGCTCGCCGATCTACGGGATGCCGATCCTCGAGGTCGACCGGTCCGGGGCGGTGATCGTGCTCAAGCGCTCGATGGCCTCCGGATTCGCCGGGATCGACAACCCCCTGTTCTACGACCCCAAGACCTCGCTCCTGTTCGGAGACGCGAAGGCCTCCGTCAGCGATATAACCGCCGAGGTCCAGGCACTCTGAGGCGCTTCGAAACGCCGGAGCCGTCCGCCGCCGGCACCTCGCGGGAAGTCCGGGACGCGGCAGCATTTGATCGCTGCGAGCGGGTGCCGCCGGTGGACGGGCCCGGTGTCCACCCTTTCTGGTACGGTGCCGCATCGCCTAATCCCCGGCTAGCCGCCCCGGGGAGTGGGGAACCCAATTCGTTGGGGCGAGTCTCGTGGTGATCCACGAGAAGCGCTCGGAGATCGAGCGCGAGCCCGTCAGCTAACCCCGCAGGCGCCAGGCACGTATTGCAAATGCCGTGATCGCGGAGATTCACCCGCGGTCGATTTCAGCCGCCTTCCGACAGCGAGGAATATGCAATCAATCGTTCGCTCCGGCCGATCCAACCGTGTTTCGCCGAAGGTGGGAGCAGAATGCAGCGCATAGTCGGCGTTGCGTTGATCCTCGCGACAGCTGCGCTGGCGCTGGCGCCGGAAGTCCTGGCCAGCACCGGCGGCGCGGCCATCGCCCCGCCCCAGCATCCGCGGGGCTACGACAGCAATGCGGTCCCGTACTCGGCCTTCCCGCGCACCCTGCGCCGAGGTGAAACCGGCCAGGACGTCCAGACGCTCCAATCGATGCTGAGCGACGTCGGCTACAAGGTTCCGGCCACGGGCTACTTCGGACCGATCACCAAGGGCGCGGTCGCGCGCTTCCAGCGCGCGGTGAAGCTGTCGGGCAGCGGCGTCGTCGGGCATGTCACGGCCGCAAAGCTGTTCGCGACGGTGAGCAAGATCGCCAAAAGCGTCAGCGGCGTGGTTCCGCCCGGCACCCCCCTCACCGGCGTCGCCCCCACCGGCGTCGCCCCCACGTCCCCATCGACCTCCGCGAGTCCGTGGGTGTTCCCGCTGACGCCGATCCGCCGCGTGGTGAGCCCGGACCAGTGGTCGCAGGATCAGGGGGTCGACATCGCCACCGAGGGCAGCGCCTGCGGATCTCAGGTGGTCGAGGTCGCGGTCACCTCCGGGACGATCGTCCAGGAGGGGATCAGCGGCTTCGGACCCTACGCCCCGGTGCTGAAGATCGACAGCGGCCGCTACGCCGGGCGCTACATCTACTACGGTCACGCCGCGCCCGCGCTCGTGCCCGTCGGCACCCACGTCAGCACCGGCCAGCCGATTGCCGAGGTCGGATGCGGGGACGTGGGGATCTCCTCCGGCCCGCACATCGAGATCGGGATCAGCGATGCGGGCGGCCCCACATGCTGTCCCGGCGGCGAGACCGCCAATTTGATGAACCAGATCATGCGCGGCCTCTACAGGCGGGCGGGCGGTAAATAGGGTCAGGCAGAGGCGGGACGGGGGCCGCGGGTTCGCGATGTGGCGGGCCCGGCGGCCGCGGGTTCGCGATGTGGTTGGGCGGCGTGAAGTACAGCGGGATACGCTTGGGTAAGGTGTCGGTATGAGCGCCGACAAGCGTGTCGTGGTCGTCGGTGCCGGCTCCAACGGACTGGTCTGCGCGATTCATCTCGCGCGGGCGGGTCTCGATGTCACGGTGCTCGAGCATTCCCCCCGTCCGGGTGGGGCCTCCTCGAGCGTCGAGGCGACGCTGCCCGGCTTCGTCCATGACCACTGCGCCGGGTTCAATCCGATGACCGTCGCCTCACCGGCTATGCGTGAGCTCGAGCTCGAGGCGGAGGGCCTGACCTGGGTGCGTCCTGATGCGATCATGGCCCACCCATTCGAGGACGGCACCGCGATTGCGCTGCATCACGATCTGCAAGCCACCGTCGCCTCGCTCGATGCGGCGCACCCGGGCTCAGGAGCGGCTTGGGGTGAATTGATCGAGCAGTACCGCCCGCTCGCCCAGCGTCTCGTCGAGACGATCTTCGGGCCGCTGCCCCCGTTTCGCCAACCGCTCGCGCTGGCGGCGGCCCTGCGGCTGGACATATTGCTGCTGGCCCGGCGGATGACCGGGTCGGTGGAGGCGTTCGGCCTCGACGTATTTGACGGCGCGCTCGCCCCCACGGCCTGGTTGTCGGGCTCGGCACAGCACTCTGGGCTGCCGCCCTCCACCGCGGGTAGCGGGGCGTTCGGGTTCCTGCTGCAGCTCGTCGCCCACTCGCATGGCTGGCCGTTCCCCGCCGGCGGGCAGGGTGAGATCGTCGGCGCGCTGCTGAGCATCGCCTCCCGTGAGGGCGTGACCGTCCGCTGCGATGCGCACGTCGAGTGGGTGTTGGTGCGCGGCGGCCGTGTGGCCGGCGTACGGCTGCGCGACGGCGAGGAGGTGCCCGCCCGCGACGTGATCACGACGATCAGCGCGCAGCCGCTGGCGGCGATTCTTCCCGACGATGCTCTGCCCCACCGGCTGATGCGCCGGCTGCGCATCTGGCGTTACGGGACGGCGGCGTTCAAGCTCGACTACGCGCTCCGGGCCAAGGTGCCGTGGACGGCGCCTGAGGCCCGGGAGGCGTCGGTCGTGCACGTGGCCGGCGAGCTGCGGGAGCTGTCCGCCGCGGCAGCGGCCAGCCAGCGCGGCGAGGTGCCCGAGCGCCCGGTGCTGGTCGTCGGCCAGCACACGCTCTACGACTCCTCCCGCGCGCCCGAAGGCGCTCACACGCTCTACTGCTATGCCCACGTCCCCGCGCGCTACGAGTGCTACGACGAAGACGTGGCGGACCGGGTGCAGGCGCAGCTCGAGCGCTTCGCTCCGGGCTTCTCCGACACCGTTCTGGCTCGGGCAATTCGCAACCCGCAGCGAACCGAGGCCGAGAACCCGAGCCTCGTGGGCGGAGACCTGGGCGGAGGCTCCTACGAGCTCGACCAGCAGCTCGTGTTCCGTCCCGCCCCTGAGCTGTGCCGCCATCGCACGCCGCTGCACGGCCTCTACGTCGCCGGGGCATCGGTCCATCCGGGCGGCTCGGTGCACGGGATGGGCGGCCGCTCAGCCGCCCGCGCGCTGCTCGCCGACCGCCGGTTGCGTCCCTGGCGGGCGTGAGCGCGTCGTCAGGGCTCGCGAATCCCGTCGTCGTCAGGGCTCGCGAGCCCCGCCGGTCAGGGCTGCCCCCGAATTTCCGGCGGTTAGGGCCGCTGCGCGACCCCGGCGGTCAGGGCTTGCGGACCCCGGTCTCGGCGATCCGCTTCAGACGACGCAGCCCTTTGATGTTTCGCAGGTGCACGAGCCAATCGGTCAGCGGATTGATCCCCAGGCGCGAGAGCGCATCGCCCGCAGTCTCGTTCATCGTCACGTGCGTGCCGCCCTGGCGAAGCTCCAGGTGCATCGCGACCAGAGCCGTACCCAGCGGGCGCGCCCGGGCATGCATGACGAGCTTGCTCGGCGGATCTACCTCCACCACCTCGGTGTGGTCGTTGACCTTGAACGGTCCGACCCCAACCCGGTGATGAAAGCGCGAGCCGATCGCCGGCCAGTTCGTGTCCGCCGTGCGGATCCTGTCCGAGCCCACCACCCAGTCGGCGTAGGCCTCGGCATCGGCCAGGATCGCGAACACGTCGGTGGGCGCTGCGTTGATCTGCATCTCGGTCGTGGCCATGAGCACTCACTATACGGCGAGGACGCGGCCGGACCACGCCTGTGAACGCCCGGCGCGGGCACGTATACGCTGCTCGCGATGGTGACCCGCGAGCACGCGATCGAGACCCTGGCGGGCGAGCGATTCGACGTCGTCGTGATCGGCGGCGGAATCACGGGTGCGGGCGTGGCGCTGGACGCTGCCTCGCGTGGATACAGCGTGGCGCTGCTCGAGCAGGCGGACTTCGCGTCGGGGACCAGCAGCCGGTCCTCGAAGCTCGTCCACGGCGGGCTTCGGTACCTGCAGCAGTTCGACCTCGGCCTGGTTCGAGAGGCGCTGCTCGAACGTCAGCTGATGGTCAAGCTGGCGCCGCACCTGGTCACGCCGCTGGCCATGGTCGTGGCGGCGTTCGAGGGCACCAAGCCCGATCGCCTGACGGGGATCGGGCTCAACATGTACGACGTGATGGCCACCGCGCCTCTGCTCGGCCGCCGCAGCGCCCGCCGCGCCGCGCTCGAGGCCGGTGAGGAAACCGATTGGAGCCCCGCCCGTCACCGCGTGATCTCGGGCGAGGAGGTCTGCGAGCTACTCCCGGCGCTCGCGCGCCACCCCACCGGGGGATATCTGTTCTACGACTGCCAGACCGACGATGTGCGGCTGGTCCTGACGGTGCTCGGCGAGGCCGAGCGCTTCGGCGCGATCTGTGCCAACCGGCTGGAGGTGATCGAGCTCGAGCCCGGCGACGGTCACGGCGGAGGCGTGCAGGTGCGCGACGCCGAGTCCGGCGGCCAATTCTCCGTACAGGCGGACAGCGTCGTGAACGCGACCGGCGTTTGGGCGGACCGGATCCGACCCGGCGAGCTGCAATCAGAGGCCGAGCTGCCGAGCATCATGCCCAGCCGGGGCACGCACGTGACCCTCGCCCACGCCTCGCTGCCGTTGCTCGCCGGCGCGATCCTACCGGCGGGGGAGGGTCGGACGATCTTCTCGCTGCCGTGGCTGGGGCGCACCCTGCTCGGCACCACCGACAACAACTACGACGGCGCGATCGACCACGTCAAGCCGTCGGGTGAGGACATCGAGTACCTGCTGGATGCGACGAACGCGTTCTTCGCCACCGAGCTCGGGATCGATGATCTCACCGGGGCCTACGCCGGCGTCCGCCCGTTGATCTCCACCGGCGACACCCGCAAGTCGGTCGACATCTCGCGCAAGGCTGAGCTGTACGAGACCTCGAGCGGCCTGATCACCATCACCGGAGGGAAGTTGACCACCTGGCGACGGATGGCGAAGATGGCCGTCGATCGTCTGGTCGAGCGCGACGGACGCCAGGCACCGTGCCGCACGCAGGAGATCCCGCTCGGGGAACCCGTCGATCCCGCCCAGCTGGAGGCCGTCGAGGGAGTCGCCGACATCGCCTATCCAGCGCTCGCGAGTCGCTACGGTCATGCCGCGCACGCCGTGCTGCGCACGGCCTCGCAGGACGCTGGACTGACCCGCCCGATCGTCGACGGGCTGCCCGACCTGCTCGCCGAGGCGCCGTACTCGGTGGTCAACGAGCAGGCCCGCAGCGTCGCGGATGTGCTGCTCCGTCGCACCCGGGTCGCCGTTCTGGCCGGCCGCGAGCTGTGTCTTCCCGGCAACGACGCCGCGCTCCGGGTCGCCCGCGCGATGGGTGAGCCGCTGGGCTGGGATCCGCGGCGGATCGGCATCGAGGTGGATCGATTCCGCCAGGAGGCGTACGCCGAGGGGATCGGCGCCGAGCCGTAGGGCGGGTCGGGGCGTCCGTGTCAGCTTGGCGTATGCCTCCGGTAGCGCCTAAGCTGACGCCGGCATGGACGAGGTGCACGAGTTCTGCCGGCGCGTGCTCGGCGCCGGCGCGGCGGCTGACGAGGCAGCGCTCGAGGCCCGTGAGTCCACGGGCGCCGGACGGGTCGAGATGCTCGGGGCCGCGGGGCGTGCCTGCAGAGCCCGCGCGGCGCAACGGAGCTCCGAGGGTGCCGCGGACGCTGAGCCTCCAGGCGCCCCGGCTGGGCTTCTGGAGGCGGTCTCGCTCGAGCTCGCGCAGGCGAATGCCCGCCTCCCCGAGCGCCAGCGGGAGGCCCTGGCGCTGCGCGAGCTGCTGCGCCTGTCCTACGATCAGATCTCCAAGGTGATAGGCATCGAGGGGGCAGCGCTCGCGCCCCTGCTGGCCCGGGCCCGGTTACGGCTACGAGCACAGCGGCGTGGGGTCGCTCTTCCCGGCGGATCCGACTGCGGTGAGCGTGACCGTGCCCTGCGGGTGCTCGCTCGCCGCCAGGACTCAGAGCCGCTGAGCGGCGAGGACGACCTATGGCTGCTCGAGCACCTCGGCGTGTGCGCGCAGTGCAGCCAGGCCCACGCCGCGATGCTCGAAGCCTCGGCGTGCTATCGGGCGTGGCCCGCCGGTCCCGTGTGGACCGCGGGCCAGTGATCGCGCCGCGGTGCCGTCTTCGCACCAGCCGCGGGGTGCTCGAACTGGGCGGACGACCATGGTTGATGGGCGTCATCAACGCGACGCCGGATTCGTTCTCGGATGGAAGGGGGCATCAGACGCTCGACCAGCGGGTCGAGCTTGCGCGTTCGATGCTCGTCGCGGGCGCCGACATGATCGACATCGGGGGTGAGTCCGCGGTCACCAACCGTCCGGCCGTCGACGCGAGCACCGAGATCGAGCGCGTCACGGAGCTGATCGACCGCGTCAGCGGTGAGCTGAGCGCCCGCGTCTCGATCGACACCTACAAGCCCGCGGTGGCCACGGCAGCGCTCGCCGCCGGCGCCTGCATGGTCAACGATGTCAGCGGGCTGCGCGATCCCGAGCTCGCCGACGTGTGCGCCCGCACCGGTGCGGGCATGGTCCTCATGCACACCCGCGCGGTGCCCAAGCAGAGACTCCGGGACCGTTCCTACGACGGCCGCATGGCCGCCGACGTCCATGCCTTCTTGTCAGACCGGATCACCCTCGCCACCGACCGCGGTGTGGCCCTCGAGCAGCTGATGCTCGACCCGGGTCCGGACTTCGGCAAGAGCCCGGCTCAGACGGTCGAGGTGCTGCGAGCGTTGGATGGGCTGCACGAGCTCGGGCGTCCGCTGCTGCTCGCCGTCTCCCGCAAGGACTTCGTCGGCGCGATCATCCGGCGTCCGCCTCGGGCCCGCCTCGCGGGGACGCTGGCGGCGATCGCGCACGGGGTCGACGCCGGCGTGCACATGCTCCGCATCCACGATGTCGCCGCAGTGGCCGACTTTCTCGCCGTGCGGGCCGCGCTGGGAGGACAGGTCGAGGTCGACCCGGGGCTGGTGCTGGCCGACGAGCTGCGCTGGGAGCCCGGAACGGACTGAGGCTGCGAGGCGGGAGGGCTGAGGCTGCGAGCGGAAAGGGCTGAGGCTGCGAGCGGAAAGGGCCGAGGCTGCGAGCGGACAGGGCCGAGGCTGCGGGCGGAAAGGGCGGATGGGGAGGGTGTCTGGTCGGGACGCTAGATTCATAGGGAACATCGCCGACCGCTGGCTCAACGCGGTCGGAGCTGACCGATACCCGCGCGAAGGAGATTTACATGCCCGTCCTCGATCACACCGCCCTCGAGCAGAGCCCGCTCGCCGACCTGCATACGCTGGCCTCGGAGCTCTCGATCGACAGCTATCGCCGGCTGCGCCGCGCTGAGCTGATCGACGCGATTCTGGGTCGCCAGAGTGGCGAAGAACCCTCGCCCACGCCTGACGGCCAGGCTGCACTCCCCACCGAAGAAGCCTCGGCAGGCGCCGAGGACCCCGCGCCCAAGCGTCGCCGTCGCGCCGCACCCCGTGCTGAGGAGTCCGCTGCCGGCGTGGAGGATGCCCCGCCCAAGCGCCGGCGCCGGGCTGCCGCCAGCGCGGACTCGCCGGCCGACGCCGAGGCGGACCCGTCCACCGCCGAGGATGTCGCGCCCACCGCCGCGGATTCGGCACCCAAGCGGCGTCGTCGTGCCGCACCCCGTGCTGAGGAGTCCGCTGCCGGCGTGGAGGATGCCCCGCCCAAGCGCCGGCGCCGGGCTGCCGCCAGCGCCGAGGGCTCGCCGGCCGACGTCAAGGCCGTCGCGTCGACCATCGAGGATGCTGCGCCCAAGCGCCGGCGCCGGGCCACCCCCGGCGCGCAGGCCGCCTCGCCCGAGGCCGAGGCCCCGGTCCAGCGCCCGGCGGCGTCTGCACCGGCTGACGTGGGCGGTCCCGGCGATCGTGCTGTCGATGCGACGCGCGGCGCTGACACCGAGGAGGAGGCGACACGTCCTCGGCGCCGGGGACGACGCGCCGGCCGGGGGCGGGGTGCGCAGGAGGAGTCGCCGCAGGCCAAGACCTCGGCCGAGGACGAAAGCCAGATCGCCGCCGATCGGGCTGCGGGCACCGTGGCGAAGGCCGTGGGGGACCGGACCGCGGACACGGAGATCACCGAGCAGTCGGTCGAAGGGGTGGTCGAGTTGCTCGCGGGCGGTTCCGGGTTCGTGCGCGTGGATCCGCCTGAGCCGTCCGACGACGATGTCTACATCTCCGCCGCGCAGGTCAAGCGATGCGAGCTCGTGTCGGGAGACCGGATCGCGGGCCCACGCCGCGCTCCGCGGCGCTCGGAGCGGTTCGCGTCGCTGGTTCGAGTCGACACGATCAACGGGCGTCCCGCCACCGAGGTGGCCGACGGTGTCCGCTTCGACGATCTCCCGGCCGCGTTTCCGGCCGACCGGTTCCGGCTCGGGTCCGAGGACCCGACCGTGAAGGCGATCGAGTGGCTGACCCCGATCGGTCGCGGCTCCCGGGTGACGATCGTGGGTGGCGCGAGAGCCGGAAAGAGCGAGGCGCTGCGCCGCCTGGCGTTGGCGCTGGTCGATCAGAAGGGGCTTGAGGTCACCCTCGCGCTGGCGGGCGTTCGCCCCGAGGAGATCTCCGAGTGGACGGGTTCCTCCGTTGTCCCCGCGGCTGCCGTCAGCTTCGCCGCCTCCGCCGACGCCCAGGGGCAGATCGTGGAGCGCGTGGTCGATCAGGCCCGTCGCGTCGCCTCGCGCGGCGGCGACGCGCTGGTGCTCGTGGACACGATCGACGGGCTCAGTCCCCATCTGGCGCGCAAGACGCTGGCCAGCGCGCGTAAGCTCGTGGACGGAGGATCGCTGACCGTGATCGCGACCGCCTCGGCGCCCGTCGGGGGCGAGACGACCGTCATCGCGCTCGACGCGATGCTCGCCAGCGTGGGTCGCTTCCCGGCCCTCGACCTCGTAGCCAGCGGCACGATGCGCCCCGAGCTGCTGGTCGGTGACGCCGGAGCCGAGGCGATCGCGAGGGCTCGCGCGCAGGCACTCGATTCCTGACCCATCATGGCATCAGCGGATGCCATCACGCGTGAGATGCGAACCACCTGACGCCGCGTCAATAGGCCGTGCAGCGCGAGCGGTGACGCGGTGAGGCCTTGTAACGCGGGTGGCGCCCGCGGTGCCAGAGCAGCTGATCGACGTCCGCCGCGCAGGTGCCTGGACGCTGCGCGACGATCAGCTCGACCGCATGCACCGCGCACGCCCTGATCTCGACCTCCTCGGGTGATCCGTGCTCGATCAGCTCGCCCCGGTCGATGCGTTGCACGAGTCCCGGCTCGAACCCGAGCACGCCGTCGAGCCGGAGCACATGCGGGACGAGGTTGTCCGCGAACATCGTCAGTCCATGCAGATCCTGCCCGTCCGCCACGCCGGCGCGGACGAGGTCGGCGGCCGCCAGTTGCGCGCGCTTGAGGAACGGTACCGGCGACTCGGCATAGAGCGAGGTGTCGGCGAAGCAGTCCCAGCGGGCCAGGCGCATGGCCAGCGACGCCGCTGACTGAGCGGGAACGCTGCCGGCCGTCGACCGGCTGGGCGGCTCGACCACCTCCTGGAAGCGTCCGCCGCATTCGCCTTGGACACGCGCGCCGAGGTCACGTAGCGAGCGCGCGAACAGAGCCATCAGCTCGTGCGCGGGATCCTGGCGCAGGACGCGGGCGACCTCCAGGGCATCGATCTCCGCGAGTTCGGCGGCGCTCCACGGACCGGCGCGGGCGAACCGCTCCCGGATGGCGATCGCAATCGTGAAGTAGCCCGAGCGACCTTCACGCTTGCGAAGGGTCGGAAACCAGCCCGCGCCGAAGTTGATCGCGTCGAGGGTCAGCCAGAACGCGGCCAGCTCCGCTCGCGTGCCGCCAATCAGGTGAGTCTGGGGGTCGAGCTCGGGGGGTGATGCTTCGAGGGGGAGAGCCGCCGCGTACCCGGAAATGGCATCGAGGTCGATCTCGACCTGGCGAGCCAGCCGCGCCACGCGCGCGCAGGCGGTTCGGAGCTCGGATGGCAACGCGGTCACGACGGGGGAGCATGGCAAGGCGATGACGATCTCGGGCAGCACGCGGGAGGGGCGATGACGACCACCGCGGCCGATACCGTTGATGGCTGCCTCATGCCCGATGTGACGACTGAACTGGATGCGCTCCTCGCCGGGCTGAACGACCCGCAACGCGACGCGGTCACCCATGGTGAAGGTCCGCTGCTGATCCTCGCCGGCGCCGGCTCGGGCAAGACGCGGGTGTTGACCCACCGGATCGCGCATCTGCTGGCCACCGACACCGCCGATCCGAGTGAGATCCTCGCGATCACCTTCACCAACAAGGCGGCCGCGGAGATGCGCGACCGCGTGGGGTTGCTGGTCGGCCGCCGGGTCCGCGCGATGTGGGTGATGACCTTCCACTCCGCCTGCGCCCGGATGCTGCGCGCCGACGCGCAGCGGCTCGGCTACACCCGCCAGTTCACGATCTATGACCAGGCGGACTCGCGCCGGCTCGTCAAGCGCTGCCTGGACGAGCTCGGCATCGACCCCAAGCGCTTCACGCCCGCCTCGATCCTGTCCCAGATCTCCGACGCCAAGAACAAGCTGCGTGACGCCGACGCGTACGGCCACATGGTCGGGTCGTTCTTCGAGCAGACGGTCGCCGACGTATTCCGCAGCTACGAGCACCAGCTTCACCGCATGAACGCGATGGACTTCGACGACCTGCTCGTCCGGGCGGTGAACGTGCTCGAGCTGTTCCCGGAGGTCCGCGAGCGCTACGCCGCCGGCTTCCGCCACGTGCTGGTCGACGAGTACCAGGACACCAACCACGCGCAGTACCGCTGGCTCCAGCTCCTGGCCGGCGAGCACCGGAACCTGGCCGTGGTCGGCGACGACGCTCAGTGCCTGGTCGAGGGGACGTTGGTGACGATGGCCGACGGTACGCGGCGGCCGATCGAGCAGGTGGCAGGGGGAGACGTCGTGCTCTCGGGCTACGGCAGCGGAGACTTTCGCCCGGCCAGGGTGCTCGCCGCGCATCGATCGCGGCGATCTGAGGGCATCGCGATCACGACTCGATCGGGCTGCCGCGTGGTGAGCACCCCGGAGCACGTGCACTTCGCCGGCCACCTGACCCGGCCTGGTCAGGGCTCAGCCGGACGGGCTCGGGGGAGGGAGGGAGGAAACTCGGACATGGCCCGAGTTTCTTCCCTCGCTCACGGTCCAGAGCTCACGATCGCGCTCTGCGGAGAACGCCGGGGTCTCGGCGCGAGGCACCGGATCTCGCTGGTCGCCGCCGGCACCGAGTGGCAGGCCCAGTGCGGGGACATGGCCACCGTCCAGCGCCTCACCGACCGGATTTCGAGTGCTCTGCCGACAGTTGCCGTCCGTCCGTGCGCCCAGTTGGGCACCGGCGAGGCGCTTTCCTTCCTCGCCGCCTCATCGATCCGCCCGGGGATGGTCATGTTCGATCAGCACGGCGGTTATGAGGTGGTCGAATCCGTAAGGCGGATCGACTTGGATCGGCCTGTTTATGACCTCGACATCGAGAACACGCACAACTTCATCGCGGGCGGCCTCGTAACCCACAACTCGATCTACGGCTTTCGCGGCGCCGACATCCGCAACATCCTCAATTTCACCGACGATTTTCCCGACGCCCACGTGGTCAAGCTGGAGCAGAACTATCGTTCCACCCAGGTGATCCTCGACGCCGCGAACGCCGTGATCGCCAACAACCGCGGCCAGAAGCCCAAGTCGCTGTGGACCGAGCTGGGACAGGGCGACTCGATCAAGGTGCGCGAGCTCGAGGACGAGCACGCCGAGGCGCGGTTTCTCACCGGCGAGATCCAGCGTCTGGTCGACGAGGGCGTGTCGCGCTCGGAGATCGCGGTCTTCTACCGCACCAACTCGCAGTCGCGCGTGCTGGAGGACGCGCTCGTGCGGGCCGAGATCGCCTATCAGGTGATCGGCGGGACCAAGTTCTACGAACGCGCGGAGATCAAGGACGCCGTCGCCTACCTGACCGTGCTGGTCAACCCGCAGGACGTGGGTGCCTTCACGAGGATCGTCAATTCGCCGCGGCGAGGGATCGGCTCCACGTCGCTTTCGCGCGTCCTCGCGTTCGCGAACACCATCGGGCTGTCGATCTGGGACGCGGCGGCGACGCCCGAGCAGGTCCCGGGCCTCGGTCCGGCCGCGATCAAGGCGCTGACGCGGTTCATGGGAACGATGCAGGTTCTGCGCGAGCGCGCGGAGGCCGCGGGCCCGATCGCGCAGCTGCTCAAGGAGACCCTGGGGGAGACGGGGTATCTGGAGGCGCTCGAGGCGGAGCGCACGATCGAGGCGCAGGGTCGGACCGAGAACCTCGAGGAGCTGGTCAACGTCGCGGTCGAGTACGACGCGGGTGGTTCCGAGGAGCCATCGCTGGGGGAGTTCCTGCAGCAGATCGCGCTTGTCGCCGACGCCGACGATCGCACCGACGACGAGGGGCTGGTGACGCTGATGACGCTGCACAACGCCAAGGGGCTCGAGTACCCGATCGTGTTCATCATCGGCTGCGAGGAGGGGATGTTCCCGCACTCCCGCGCGCTGGACGAAGGGGGGCTCGAAGAGGAGCGTCGCCTGTGCTACGTGGGGATCACCCGTGCCGAGCGCGACCTGTACCTGAGCTACGCCCGCACGCGCACCGTGTTCGGCGCGCGAACCTACGGCGCTCCCAGTCGCTTCATCGCCGAGATACCGGAGCGGCTGACCGACCGTGAGCAGCAGGGCGCCTCCCGCTTTCGCCCCGGCGCATCCACCGGCGGGGTGGGCACGCTCGGAGGCGTGCGGGCGCGGGCCACATCATGGAGCTCGTTGGCGACCGAGGGGCCCGCGCCAACCGCCTATCGGCTGGGCGAGGACGTCGTCCACGCGGCGTTCGGCGACGGCGTCGTCACCGGCGTGGAGCCGGGTGGCATAGTCGTGATTCGTTTCAGCAAGGACCGCTCCGAGCGCAAGCTCGTCGCCGGGCTGGCGCCGATCACCAAGCGGTAGCCGCCGGTCCCGGTCGCAGGTCCAACCTCCAGACAGCCATCAGGTCACCGCCCGAGGATGAGCGTGAGGGCGTCGGCCGCTCGCAGTTCCCCCGCGTCCGGCGCGAGTCGGGACACTTCGCCGCGGACCGTTACTCGGTGGGCGGTGGTGCAGGCTCGGCCATCTGCTCACGGGCATTTTCGGGATCATGGGTCCAGGACTGCGCACGCGGTCATCGACAGCAGCTGGGTTCCGATCCCCCGTCGCTTCCGACCGTGCACGACATGGAGATTGTCGAGGAGTGCGCCGCAGGCGGCGTCGCCGTCCCAGACGGTGTGCGCAAACCCGACGAGTTCGTCTCGGCGCTCGGCGAGGATCGTGCAGGACCGTGAACCCGGCGGGCTCAGCCGCTCAGACCACAGCGACAAGCGGTTCTCGGCGACGTCACCGTCGAGGAACGCGTCCGAGTACGCCCCGCGGTAGTGGCGGCGCCAGCTATCGGCGTGAAGCTCGGCAATGGCGCGCGCGTCCGGCGATCCCGCTGCTCTGAACTGCAAGCCGTACATCTACTTGCAGACTAGCGACCAAACAACTTGTAGTCTGCAAGCAACTTTGTTAGGATCTCTCTGATGACCACCACCGGCGCCACCCCCGCCGCCGCCGCCGCCACCACCACCACCACCGCCGCGGCCACCGAGGCTGCGGCCACCGAGAGTCCGCTCGAGGAGCTCGCCCGCGCGCTGCGGGTGGTCGCGCGCGGGGCCGCTCGGACGCGGCTGCACGAGCACCTGCTCGAGGTCGGTTCGATCCAGCTCGACCGGGCCGGGTTCGGCATGCTGGCGACGGTGGCCGAGCTTGCGCCGGTGCGCGTATCGGATCTCGCCCATCATCGTGCGGTCGAGGTCTCGACGGCGAGCCGGCAGGTGGGTCGGCTCGAGCACGACGGTCTCGTACGCCGCGTCGCGGACGCGCAGGACGGACGAGTATGTCGCCTCGAGGTCACGCCGCCCGGCCGACACGCCCTGGAACGGATGCGCGTCGCCTGGCAGCGTACGCTCGAGGAGGTTCTGTCGGACTGGCCGGCGCGGGACCGCGAATGCTTCACCGTCCTGCTGCGCCGCTTCGGCGACGATCTCACCCTCTACTCGGAGCGCCTGTGACCAGCGGGCCGGCACTCTCGCACCGCCAGATCCTGGTGGTCATGGGCGGGCTGATGACCGGAATGCTGCTGGCCGCACTGGACCAGACGATCGTCTCGACGGCGTTGCCCACGATCGCCGGTGAGCTGCATGGCCTCAGCCACATCTCCTACATCATCACCGCCTATCTGCTGACCTCGACCGTCGGCACGCCGCTGTTCGGCAAGATCTCCGACCTACACGGCCGCAAGCGCGTCTTTCAGGCGGCAATCGTCATCTTCCTGATCGGCTCAGCACTCTCGGGCGTTGCCCAGACCTTCACGCAGCTGATCCTGTTCCGGGCGATCCAGGGCTTCGGTGCCGGCGGCCTGATCGCGATGACCCAGACGATCATCGGCGACATCGTCTCGCCCCGGGAGCGCGGCCGCTACCAGGGCTACATCGGCTCGGTGTTCGCCCTGGCCAGCGTCGCCGGCCCGCTGCTCGGAGGGTTCTTCGTCGACTCGCTGTCGTGGCGCTACATCTTCTACATCAACATTCCTCTGGGCCTGTTCGCGCTGGTGGTCACCAGCCGCGCCCTGAACCTGCCCTTCAAGCGTCGCGAAGCCAAGATCGACTACTGGGGGGCGGCCCTGCTGGTCGCCGGCGTCGGGGCGCTGCTGCTCGTGGGCGAGCTCGGCGGCACCCAGTACGCCTGGGGCTCGGCGACGATCATCGGCCTGGCGGCGCTCGGGCTGGTGCTGGTCGGCGTGTTCATCTGGCACGAGCGTCGGACGGCCGAGCCGATCCTCCCGCCGCACCTCTTCCGGGGCGGCGTGTTCCGGGTCGCCTCGGCGGCGAGCTTCATCGTCGGCGCGGCGATGTTCGGAGCGCTGGCTTTCCTGCCGCTCTACCTCCAGGTCTCCACCGGCGCCAGCGCCACCAAGTCCGGGCTCCTGCTGCTGCCGCTGATCGGCGGGCTGCTGGTGACGATCATCGGCTCGGGCCGGCTGATCACGCGCACCGGGCGCTATAAGGTCTTTCCCATCGTCGGGACGGCGCTGATCGCGGTCGCGATGTACCTGCTCTCGACGCTGAGCGCGGACACCAGTCGTCTGCTGACCGACGTCTACATGGTCGTGCTCGGTGCCGGGCTGGGCATGGTGCTCCAGGTGTTGATCCTGGCCGTCCAGAATGCCGTGCCGCGGCGCGACCTCGGCGTGGCGACCGCGGGGACGACCTTCTTCCGCTCGCTCGGCGGGGCGATCGGGACCGCGGCCTTCGGGGCGTTGCTGGCCAATCGACTCGGGCACGAGCTGACCATGCGGCTGCGCGGCGTCGCCGGCGCCGGCCGAATAGACCCCAACTCGCTGCGTGGCAACGCCGCCCAGGTCGCCCACCTGCCCCCGCAGATTCATCACGCCGTGACCCAGGCGGTGGCCAGCTCGGTCGACGTGGTGTTCCTCGCCGCGGTGCCGCTCGCGGTGATCGGCTTCCTGATCGTCCTGGCGCTCAAGGAGCAACCGCTGCGCGAGACGTCGAACGTCGGTGGCGATCCGGGTGGGCCCGCGTTGAGCGAACCGAGCGCACCGGAAGCGCAGCCAACCCTCGTCTGAGCCCGATCCTCTAGCGTGCGAGGCCATGCCCGCGGGAATCATCGATGGACGAGCTGTGGCGGCACGAATCCGAGCCGACCTCGCGCTGGAGGTCTCCGAGCTGACCGAGCGCCGGGGACGTCCGCCGGGTCTGGCCACGATCCTCGTGGGCGAGGATCCGGCGTCAGAGCTCTACGTCGGGCTCAAGCGCAGGGCGTGCGCGGAGGCTGGCGTAGCCGACCACCACCGCCACCTGAAGGCCGATGCCGACCAGCTCGCCGTGGCGGAGGTGATCCAGGCGTGCAACCTGGATCCCGACGTCAACGGGATCCTGCTTCAGCTTCCGGTTCCGCCCCCCCTCGATGGAGCCGCGCTGACCGCGCTGATCGCCCCCGAGAAGGACGTCGACGGACTCACGGCGCTCAGCGCCGGGCGACTGGTCCAGGGCATGGCGGGATTGCGGCCGTGTACCCCGCTCGGCATCCTCGAGCTGCTCGACGCCTACCAGGTCGAGCTCCAGGGCGCTCGAGCGGTCGTCGTGGGACGATCGAACCTGCTCGGCAAGCCGCTCGCCGCGCTCCTGCTGGAACGCCACGCAACCGTCACGATGTGCCATTCGCGCACCCGGGATCTCGCCGAGGTGTGCGCACTGGCCGACGTGCTCGTCGCCGCGGCCGGCGTGCCCGACCTGATCGGAGCGTCGCACGTCAAGTCCGGCGCGGTGGTGATCGACGCGGGCACCAACCGGACCGATGAGGGCCTGCGCGGCGACGTGTCCTTCGATGCCGCCTGCGCCCGGGCTGGGCTGATCACGCCGGTGCCCGGCGGCGTGGGCCCGATGACCATCGCGATGCTGCTGCGAAACACCGTTGCCGCCTGCCGCCAGCAGGGCGGGGTCGACTCGACGGCCGACTAGTGGCACGTCGCGGGCTGCACCGAAACACCATGGTCGCGGCCACTTCGCCACCGCAGTCGGTACGCGTCCGGCGGGCCGAGCTGCTGAGCGCGGCGAGTGCGCTCGCGTTGCTGGCCCTGATGTTCCTCGTCCAGTGGTACGGGATCACGCCGGGCAGCACTCGTCTCGCTCTCCCCTCGGCTCACGCGAGCGTCGAGAACGCCTGGCACGCCTTGAGCCTCCTGAGGTGGTTGATGCTGGCCACGATCGTTGTCGCGCTGGGGGCGGTGTTTCTGCACGCGACGCAGCGGTCTCATGGCACGCAGACCGATACGAGCCGGATCGTCACCGCGCTTGGCGCGATCACCAGCGGGTGGCTCGTCTATCGGGTGCTGATCGATCTGCCGGCGTCCGATCGCGTGGTGGACCAGAAGCTGGGCGCCCTGCTCGGGCTGTTGAGCGCGTTGGGGATCGCCTTCGGCGGCTACCAAGCCGCGCGCGAACAGCACGGACTGGCCCGCACGGTCACACATCGAGGCTCGCGACCATGATCGGGACGCTTGTGCCGCAGCGGCTGCGCGCCGGCGAGCTGACCGCCGGCACCAGTGCGCTGGCCCTGCTGGCGTTCATGTTCCTGGTGCAGTGGTACGGCAGCCCGTCGTCCCGGGCGGGCGGGCCAATTTCGGTCAACGGGTGGCACGGACTGACGCATCTGCGCTGGCTGGTGCTGGCGAGCATCGTGGCCTGCCTCGGGTTGGTGCTCGCGCAGGCCGCCGCGCGCGCCCCCGCGGTGCCAGCCAGCCTCAGCCTGATCGTGACCGTGCTCGGGACGCTGACCCTGCTGGCGTTGATCTATCGCGTGCTGATCGACGTGCCCGGCACTAACCTGGACCGGCGCGGCGGGGCGTTCCTCGGCCTGCTGGCCTCGATCGGCATCGCCTACGGCGGCTACGCCTCGCTGCGGCGTGAAGGGGTGCTCGAGTCCGACGCTCCGGCCGAGATCGAGCGCATCGTGCTGGATCGGAGCCTCGTCGACCCTTCGAACGTAGAGCCTTAGAATTCGCCTCGATGCTCGACTCCGCCCAGGTGCGCCACGTCGCCGAGCTTGCGCGGCTGCGGTTAGATGATGCGGAGGTGGAGCGGATGGCGCAGGAGCTGTCCGACGTGCTCGGACACATCGAGAAGATGGCTGAGCTCGACCTCGACGGGGTGCCACCCACCTCTCATGTCGTCGACGTGGTGAACGTCCTGCGAGCGGACGAGCCCGAGCCCTCGTTGCCGGTGGAGATCGCCCTGCGCGCCGCGCCCGAACCGGTCGGGGGCGGGTTCGGAGTGCCGAGTCCCGGCGCGGTGGCCGGTTGACGCACGACGCCGTCGAGTTGTCGGCCGCCGGTGCGGCGGCCGCTGTGCACGCTGGCCAGCTCGCCCCCAGCGAGCTGTTCGAGGCCTACCGTGAACGCGCCGCCGGCGAGGAGCTGAACGCGTTCACCTGGGTGGCGGAAGGCCCCCCGGAGCCGCTGACGCCCCGCGATGCGCCGCTGGGCGGGGTTCCGGTGGCGGTCAAGGATCTGTTCTGCACCGCCGGGGTTCCGAGCCAGTCGGGGTCCCGGATGCTCGAGGGCTACCGCCCGCCCTACACGGCCACGGTGGTTCAGAAGCTCGCCGACGGCGGAGCGCCGCTGCTGGGCAAGACCAACCAGGACGAGTTCGCGATGGGCTCCTCCAACGAGAACTCCGGCTTCGGTCCGGTGCTCAATCCGTGGGACCGAACCCGTGTCCCCGGGGGATCATCGGGCGGCAGCGCCGCCGCGGTCGCGGCTGGGCTGGCGCCGTGGGCGATCGGGACCGACACAGGAGGATCGATCCGCCAGCCCGCCGCGCTGTGCGGGATCGTCGGCTGCAAGCCGACCTACGGGTCGTGCTCGCGCTTCGGCATGATCGCGTTCGCCTCCTCGCTGGACCAGGCCGGCCCGCTGACCCGCGACGTGACCGACGCGGCGTTGATGCTCGGGCACATGGTCGGTCGCGATCGGCGCGACTCCACGTCGCTCGAGTTTCCGGGCTCGATCGGGCTGCCGTCGGCGGAGAGCCTGCAAGGGGTCAGGTTGGGTGTCCCTGAAGAGCTTGCCGGTGAGGGGATCGAGGCGGGGGTGCGCGAGCGCTTCGAGGCCACGCTCGAGCTGGCCGTGGCGTTGGGTGCCGCGGTGGGGCCCTGCCGGCTGCCGCACGCTCCCTACGCGCTGTCGGCGTACTACGTGCTCGCTCCGGCCGAGGCCTCCGCCAACCTGGCGCGGTTCGACGGCGTGCGCTACGGGCTGCGCGTGCAGGACGGCGACGACCTGGTGTCGATGTACAGCGCCACCCGCGCGGCCGGGTTCGGAGCGGAGGTCAAGCGGCGGATCATGCTCGGCACCTATGCGCTCTCGAGCGGCTATTACGACGCCTACTACGGAACCGCTCAGAAGGTGCGGACCTTGGTCGCTCAGGACTTCCGGCAGGTCTTCGACAAGTTTGACTTCCTCGTCACGCCGACCACCCCGGGAACCGCGTTCGAGCTCGGCACCAAGACCGACGATCCCCTCGCCATGTACCTGAGCGACTACTGCACCGTCCCGATGTCGCTCGTGGGCGTCCCCGCGATATCGATTCCCGCTGGTCTGAGCGACGGGCTCCCGGTGGGCTTTCAGCTTGCCGGCCCTGCGTTCAGCGAGGGCCGGCTGCTGGATGTCGCCTATGCGCTCGAGCGGGCCATCGGCTTCGACGGGAGCCCGGCGCGCTGGTGAGCACGGTTGTGAGCCCCTACGAGCCGGTGATCGGGCTCGAGATCCATGTCCAGCTCGCTACGCGGACAAAGATGTTCTGCGGCTGCGCGTTGTCCTTCGGCGACCCGCCGAACGTCCACACCTGTCCCGTGTGCCTAGGTCTCCCGGGTACGCTGCCGGTGCTCAACGAGCGCGCGGTCCACTACGGCTTGATGATCGGCCTCGCCCTCGGCTGCGAGGTCGCAACGCGCTCGCAGTTTCACCGTAAGAACTACTTCTATCCGGACCTCCCGAAGGGCTACCAGATCTCCCAGTACGACGTGCCGCTGTGCCGGAGTGGACGGCTGGGCGACGTGCGGATCCATCGGGTCCACCTGGAGGAGGATGCGGCCAAGCTCGTGCACGGGGGGGAGAGCGGGCGGATTCACGGCTCGGATCGCAGCGTGGTGGACTTCAATCGGGGGGGCACGCCGCTGGTCGAGATCGTGACCGAGCCCGACCTGCGCTCGCCCGAGCAGGCGCGGGAGTGGCTGACGCTGTTGCGCGCCACGCTGAAGGCGCTCGGGGTCTCCGACGTCAACATGGAGGAGGGATCGCTGCGCTGCGACGCGAACGTCTCGGTCCGGCTCGCGGGCTCCACCGAGCTGGGAACCAAGACCGAGCTCAAGAACATGAACTCGTTCCGCTATCTGGAGCATGGCGTGCGGGCCGAGATCGAACGACAGGTCGCCCAGCTGAGTTCCGGGCGCCCGATCGTGCAGCAGACGCTCCACTACGATCCGGCCTCGGGACGGCTGACGGCGCTGCGCTCCAAAGAGGAGGCGCACGACTATCGCTACTTTCCCGAGCCCGACCTGGTGGCACTGGTCGCAACCGACCCGCTGCTCGCATCGGCGCGGGCGCAGATCCCCGAGCTTCCGGCGCCGCGCGCGGCAAGGTTCGAGCGCGAGCTGGGGTTGAGCGCCGGCCGGGCGCGCGAGCTGGCCTTCCGAACCGCGCTGGGGGACTACTTCGAGCGTGCGCTCGCCGCCGACCGGGACGGTGCGGGCGCCGTCGAGCTCGCGAACTGGATCCCCCAGTTGGTCGAGCGCATCGGCTCAGACGTCGATCCGTCCGCTTCCAAGGTCACGCCGGCGGCCCTGGCGAGGCTTGCGGGCATAGTCAGCGCCAAGCAGGTCAGCCGCGACGCGGCTCGGGAAGTGCTCACCCGGCTCGTGGAGGAAGGTGGCGATCCGGTGGCGATCGTCGAGCGTCACGGACTCGGCGCTCTGGGCGGCGGGGACGACGGTGAGCTGGGGGCGCTCGTCGAGCGCGCGATCGCGGCCGACCCCTCGGCTGCGGAGCAGGTGCGAGCCGGGAACCTCAGGGCCATCGGACCGCTGATCGGCTACGTCAAGCGCGAGACCAAGGGCCGCGCCGACGGGGCAGACGTAGCGCGACTGATCCGCGAGCGCCTAGGGTCCAGGACCGCTTAGGATGAGATCCCCACCGACGTCAGGAGGCGCATAGCAATGTCCCGACTCATCCGGATGGACCAGACCGGTCACACCACGCTGGCGGAATGGAGCGCGGAGGACCCGTCGACGATCGACGCTGCCAGCGCCGCCCTGGTCGCCGAGCTGGACCGGGGCTACTACGCCGTCGTCTCCCACGGCGAGGGCCATGCCGAGCAGGTGCGCGAGCTCCCGATCGATGCGCCCCTGGTCATCCTTCGCCGCCCCATCGCCGGCGGCTAGGCATCGGCGGACTGATGCTGCTGCTGAGGTAGTTGCGGACCTTCGCGCGCATTGAGACGGGCGTCAGGCCGTACGGTTGCCGATGACCGCCGCGGGGGTCCCGAGCAGGATCTTGGCATCGAGACGCAGACTCCAATGGTGGGCGTATTCAAGATCGAGCACCAGCATCTCGCGCAGCCCGAGGCGCGCGCGGCCGGACACCTGCCACAGGCCGGTCATTCCGGGACGCACGAGGAAGCGGTCGTAGTCCGGCGGGCGGTAATGCTCGAGCTCGTACTCAACCGCCGGGCGCGGCCCGACCAGCGACATGTCGCCGAGGAGCACGTTCAGCAACTGCGGAAGCTCGTCGAGACTCGTTCGCCGCAGGAGCCTCCCGCTTCGCGTCACGCGCTCGTCGCCCGTGAGCTTGTGCAGCTCTCCTGGATTACCTGCGTATCCCTCTTGGGCCAGCTGGGCGATGTAGGCGCGATGGACATCGGGGGAGACGTCGCGGTACATGGAGCGGAACTTGAGCATCTCGAATGGCTCCCGGTCCTGGCCGAGCCGCCGCTGGCGAAACAGCGCCGGCCCGGGGGAGTCCAGGCCCACCACGATCGCCGCGATGAGCAGCAGCGGCGAGAGCAGGAGCAGCAGGGCGGTTGCCGCCACAATGTCGAACGCTCGCTTGATTACCAGGGCGCCACGGCGGCGTGGGCTCGGTCGGAAGCGGCATCGTCGGTTGGTAGCGATCCGCATGTTCTATCCGATGCCCCGTAACCCGCTCCCGAACTGGAACGACCACCACTCGGCGTGGCTTGCCTCGGTCGTTGCCGCGGGGCTAACGATATACCTCGGTTTCGAGGCGGGTGGGTTCTTTCCCGACGCCACGGCAGTCGCTGTTCTCGTCCTGGGCGCGCTGCTCCTGCTGCGAATCCTCATCGCGCCGGATCCATTTGCGGGTCTGGGTCTCCGGTCGCTGCCGACGCTGGCGACTCTCGGGCTGTTCGCCGCCTGGACACTGGCCTCGGCGTGGTGGTCGCACGCGCCTTCGCGGGCGATCATCGAGTTCGATCATGTCCTGCTCTATCTGCTGGCGCTGCTGCTGGCGCTCTCCCTGGGGTCCCGTCGAGCGCTCCTCAGCGGGTTGATCCGTGGCGTGAGCGCCGGCGGCGTGATCATCTGCATCGCCGGGCTGGTGACCCGAACGTTGCCTACCACCTTCCCGATCGCGCTGAACGTGGACAGCGATCGGCTGAGCTACCCGCTCACCTACTGGAACGCGCTGGGCCTTTTAGCGGCTGTCTGCCTGATCCTCTGCGTGGGGCTCTCCTCCAGCCGCCGTGAGCCCCGGCTCGTGCGCGTCATCAGCGCCACGGCTCTGCCGCTGCTCGCCGTCACGCTGTTCTTCACCTTCTCCCGCGGCGCGATCGCTGCGGGGATCGTCGGCCTGATCGCGATGCTCGGGCTGGGAAGGAGCCGGATTCTGCTCGGCGTGCTGGCCGCAATCGGTCCGACCGTGGTCGCCGTGATCGTGGCTTATCGTGCCGGCGCCCTGGCCAAGGCTGATCCAACCGGACCGACGGCGGTGTCCCAGGGTCACCACGTGGCACTGGTGGTCGGCGCCTGCTGTGCGATTGCATTGCTGCTGAGGGTGCTCCTGCTGCGCTGGGACGGCCGTCCGGCTCGCCCGCGGGTGTCACGAAAGTCGTTGCCGCGCGGGGTTGTGAGGGGGACCGCGTTGACGGTGGTGGTCGTCCTGGTGGGCATCGCGGTTGCCGGCGGCGCGCCCGCCGAGATCGCGCATCAGTACCACCGCTTTGTCGCCGGTTCGTCGATCTCGAGCAGCGCCGACGAGCGGACGCGGCTGCTCGATCCAGGCAACAACGGTCGCATTGAGCACTGGCGGGTGGCGGTGAAGGCATGGCGCACAGCGCCCGCTCGCGGACAGGGTGCCGGCACCTACCAGCTGCTCTGGGAGCACTACCGGCGGGATGACTTTCAGGTTGTCAATGCTCACTCGCTCTACCTCGAGGTGCTGGCCGAGCTCGGGGTCGTCGGGTTCGCGCTGCTCGCGGTGGCGCTGCTCAGCCTGCTCGTCGCTCTCGCACGGCTGGCCGCCCGCTCCGACCGACCATTGGCTGGCGCCGCGTTCGGCGCCACCCTGGCCTGGATGATCGAGGCCGGGGTGGACTGGGTGTGGCAGATGCCGGCTGTGACGGTATGGGTGTTCGCCTTTGGAGGCATGGCTCTCGCCAACCGTCGCGGAGAGCGATCGCTGCCGACTCTCGGATCCACCACGCGCGTGTTGATCGCCCTCGGCGTCGTGATCGCGGTGATCATGCCCGCTCGGGTGGGACTTTCCCAGCTACGTCTCGACCAGAGTGTCGCCGCGTTCCGGCGCGGTGACTGCACGAAGGCGATCGGTTTCGCGCTGGGATCCAATTCCTCGCTGGGCGCTCGGCCCGAGCCGTTCGAGATTCTTGGCTATTGCGACGCTCGTGCGGGCCAGACCGCGCTGGCCGAGCACGTCATCGGCCTGGCCGTGGAGCGCGATCCCGCCAACTGGGAATTCCATTACGACCTGGCGCTGGTGCGAGGCGCCGGTGGACAGGATCCAAGGTCTGAAGCGGCTCGCGCGTTGGCTCTGGATCCGCTTCAGAGCCAGGCCAGGGCGCTCGTCAAAGCCACCCAATCCTCCGATCCGCGCCGGTGGAGGAGCGCATCCCGGGTCGCCCCACTCCTCATCCCGGGCTGAACTCAGCCTACCCGGCTCGTGCGCCCCGTCTCAGAACCAGACCCGTCACGATCAGGGCGAGTCCGATGAGCAGCAGCGGGATCACGGCCAAGCCGGTGAACGGCAGCTGGCCGGTACCGGTCGTGCTGATCTGCGCGGCGGTACCGACGACGTCCTGCCCCTGACCTCCGGAGGAGAGCGTCGGCGTCCCCGTCGAGTTGCCGGTCCCGGTGGTGTTGCTGATCCCGGTGGTGTTGCCCGTGCCGGTGGTGTTGCTGATCCCGGTGGTGTTGCTGATCCCGGTGGTGTTGCCCGTGCCGGTGGTGTTGCCGGTGCCGGTGGTGTTGCCGGTGCCGGTGGTGTTGCCGGTGCCGGTGGTGTTGCCGGCGCCGGTGGTGCCGCCCCCTCCATACTGCGCCACCCCCGCGCTCCCGCTCGAGGAGAGACCCGACAGACCGAGCGCGACCCCCCCACCGCTCATGAGCACACCCGCTGAAATCATGACGACGATCGTGGCGCGTGCGCGCATGAAGGCTCCTCTGGTGGTGAGCCGGATCCCCGGCGTTGATTGATGATGTGCGCCGACGCGCTGGCGCAGACGATCCAACTCGAGCGGGCTCAGGGTCGGTCGCGACTGGCCCAGCATCGCTATCTCGGGTGCGAACTCATCCCAATCCGGGCGATCTCGGATTCTTCTCATACCTACTTGTACGAACCAGAAGGCTGATTCCTTAGTGGTGGCATCATTCTTTGGTCAGCGGCTCATCCTATGATCGCCGGATTCAAGATCGTGAGTTCGAGCAGCTGTTCGAAGAGCACGCCCAGTCACTCTTTCGCTTCCTGCTCTACCGGACCGGGGACCGCGGGCTGAGCGAGGACTTGACAGCCGATGCCTTTGAGCGCGCCCTTCGTTCCCGGGCTGGCTTTGACCACCGCCGCTCCAGTGCGAAAACCTGGCTGTATGCGATCGCCCTGAACTGTCTGCGCGATCACGCCAGGCGCCTGGCGGCGGAGAGCCGCGCCATCCAAAGACTGCCTGATGCGCCTGCGCTCGCCGACGACTCCGTCCTGGAGGGAGTGGGACTGCGAGACGAGCTGCACAGGGCGCTGCGCCTGCTCAGCGAGGAGGAGCGGGAGGCCATCGCCCTGCGCTTCGGCGCCGATCTGACGCTCCCGGAGATCGCCCGGGTCACCGGCCTGCGTCTCACCACGGTGGAGGGACGTGTGTACGGCGGACTGCGCCGGTTGCGAGACGCGCTGGGCTGAACGCCGGCCGGTCGATCAGGTCTCGCGCACCGCAGCCTCGAGCGCCGTGGCGACCCGAACCTGCTCCTCCTCAGTGATCCCGGGGAAGCACGGAAGCGAGAGGCACGTCGCCGCCAGGCGTTCGGCCACGGGAAAATCCCCCGGCGCATAGCCAAGATGGCGCCACGCCGGCTGCAGATGGATGGGGGTGGGGTAGTGGACTCCGGTGCCCACTCCGTTGGATCTCATGACCTCCCTGACCCGATCTCGATCCTCCACCTCGACCACGAATAGATGGAAGACCTGCCTGGCCTCCCCCCGGTCGGTCGGCGGCAGCGTTGCGGGAAGGTGATCCAGCAGGGCTCGGTACCGCGCCGCCACTTCCCGACGTTGCTGGTTCTCCGAGTCCAGATGCTCGAGGCGCAAAGCGAGAACAGCCGCTTGGAGGTTGTCCATGCGGGCACTGCTTCCGACCCAGAGGTGCCGGTTAGGATCCTCGGGCGCACACCCGTGGTGGCGTAGCGACCTCACCTTGACGGCCGTCGTTTCCTCCCGGCAGACGAGGGCGCCTGCATCCCCGAATGCGCCGAGGTTCTTGGTGGGATAGAACGAGAAGGCGGCGGCGTCTCCCCACGCGCCCGCGCGGCGACCACCGTACTTCGCGCCGTGGGCCTGGGCCGCATCCTCGAGCACCTTCACTCCGGCCGTCCGGCATATGCGGTTGATCTCCGCCATCGGCGCGACGCGACCATACAGGTGCACCGGCACGACCGCGACGAGATCATCGCTCAGCGCGCCTTCGAGCCGGGCCGGATCCATGCACCGCGTGCTGGGGTCAACGTCGACGAGGACCGGGAGGGCACCGGCTCCGGCAATCGCCTCGGCCGTGGCGACAAACGTATTGGGGACCGTGATGACCCGCGTGCCCGGCCGAGCCCCCAGCGCTGTGAGTCCCAGGCGCAGCGCACTCGTGCCGTCGCTCACGCCGACACAGTGCTTGACGCCGCAGAAGGCGGCGAAGCGACGCTCGAACATCTCGAGATCCTGGCCGAGCGTGAAGTCGGCCGTGGAGATGATGCGTTCGAAGGCACGCGTAACGTCCTCGCGCCGAGCGGTGATGCTTCGGGCCAGGTCGAACAGCGGAACTACGCGCGTCTTGGAGTCCATGGCGTTCGTGCGCACGGTGCCGTTGCTGCCCGGGCGCTCGTGTTGGTTTGGGGCGAGGTCCGTGGAGGTTGAAGCGGGGACGTCATGCCGGCGGAGGATTGTTCATGTCGCATTGGCCTTGGCGGAGCAGCCACGGGAGTGTCGCCGCCACTCGAGCGGGCGCGCTTGGCCGTGGACGGACAGCGGACAACGGACAACGGACAACGGCGCGAGGGCCAGGTCGATTAGCTAGAATATGGAAGTCCGTTTAACAGGAGTTAGGTATTGAGAGGAGGGGGATGGAGATCGACGGCTCCCGACCGGTCCAGTTCGCTCGTCAACGCGCTTGGGCAAGCTCAGGGAGCGCGTCCGGCGTGTCGATAGGAGAGCGATGAGCAGCGTACCGACCATAAAGCTGGCTCTGATCGGTCTTGGCTATTGGGGTCCGAGATTGCTTCGGGCCGCCTCTGACCTCGAGGACGTCGAGGTGGCGACCGTCTGCGATCTGATCCCCGAGCGCCTTGCGCTTCAGAAACGGCGTCACCCCTATCTTGCTCTCACCACCGAGATCGAGGATATCCTCAACGATCGGTCGATCGATGGAGTGATGCTCGCCAGTCCGATTGGAACCCATCACGCGTTGGCCCGCCGCTGTCTGGGCGCCGGCAAGCACGTATTCGTGGAGAAGCCGATGGCGCAGACCACCGAGCAGTGCCTCGACCTGATCAGCTGCGCGACGGAGCGCGCGCTGGTGCTGATGCCAGGGCACACATTCCTCTACGCTCCGGCGGTCGTCGCGGTAAAGGACATGCTTGCCCGTCGGGATCTGGGTGAGATCTACTTCGTCACCTCCACGCGGGTGAACCTCGGCATCCATCAGAGCGACTCGAACGTGATCGAGGACCTGGCGCCGCATGACTTCTCGATCCTCCATCATTGGATGGGGATGCCGATGTTCGTTCGGGCCATCGGTCGGGACTCGGTCGTCCGCGGCGAGTGGGACGTCGCCTTCATCGACCTTGGCTATCCCACCGGGACGCTGGTGCGGGTCGAGCTCTCCTGGCTTGCTCCTACCAAGCTGCGGCGCACGGTGCTGGCGGGGCGTAAGGGCATGGTCGTCTACGACGACACCAGCAACGAGCAGATAAAGATCTACGACTATGGAGTCGAGGTCGTCGACCCGATGAACTTCGGCGAGTCCCGGATGGCGTACCGGACCGGCGACATCCTCTCGCCCCACCTGGCCACCGACGAGCCGCTGCGCTTGGAGATCATGGACTTCGTGCAGTGCATCCGGTCCGGGCAGTCTCCGCGGTCGGACATGCACCTGGGTCTGGACGTGGTGCGGATGGTCGAGGCGGCCAGTCTCTCGATGCGTCACAGCGGCGCGTCCATACCACTGGACCTTCCGGCCGGCGAACAACGCCGCACGCCGGACCGGCGTCAGAGCAGCCACGGTATGCCGTGGTTCGCCGGTCCGACGATTCTGGAGGATCCTTCGGCAACGACTGCGGACGGCGAGATGACCGCACAGAACGGCCTGGAAGCATCGGCTGACAACAGGACAGCCATTTCCAATCGCCGGCGTGGACGCAAGCGCCGGAAAGCTGTTTCAGCGCAGACCCCTGGGCATGACTCTGATCGCTTTCGCGGTTAGCGCCGAGGTGGCGGTTCAGTGCTGAAATCGGCTGAGTAGGGCAATCGGGCGTCGGTGGCGGTTCGCTCTAGACTGATCGGTGCGTGGTCACTCGAACCAAGCGCAGACGCAGATTCGCCGGCGTCGCCGACTTCATGGCGGTTGCGAGCCTGTTGCTGGGTTCGGGGTCAGCGGCGGCCTTCTCGACGGCGTGGGTGCCGGTGGGCAGGCTTCCCTTGTCCGATGCCGCGGCCGCGTTGTTGGTGGTGCACTCGCCCGAGTCGCGGCCTGATAACAGCGCGGCCAATGCCTATGTCCCGACTGACGCTCAGCTGAGCGCGTTCCAGAGCACTCTGAGCCAGTACG